>JADFMW010000092.1 GCA_022563655.1 Pseudomonadota bacterium | reverse complement strand
CCAAAAAATCACGGCCCCAGGGGGCCAAGCTACCAGGTGTGCGACTATTGACGGTTAACGTTGGTCACGGTTGCATGCTTCCAAATGAAGTTGACGACGCGCTCGGGTTCGGGGTGCGTGAAGTGATGGCCGTTGGACTTCGCGGTCCCCTTCGGTACGGAAATCACTTCGAATGTGTGGCCGTACTGCTCAAGCCGTTTCTTCAGCAGGTACGTGTTCTCCTGAGGCGGAACGACACGGTCGTTTTCTGAGACAATGTGCAGAATCGGGATTTTCGCTTTGGCAATCGACTCAAGATTGTCGACGGGATTCTTGTTGTATTTCAAAGCGTCCCCTTCCTTGAAACCGTATGCCTTGAGGCATTGCGCCCATGCGCCGGCTGATCCCACTCCGTTGTCTTTGCCGCCTGGCCAACTCTTGAAATCGCAAACCGGTGTATCGCAGTAAATGCAAGGTGGTAACCTGGAAACCTCGCTCGCCAGATCCACGGCTTCCCAGGAGCGGCGTTCTTCGGCGCAACGATGTAGGCCGAGCGTCCAGCAACCTTGAAATGAAACTGATCGTAGCCGTTCCAACTCGTCTTACGATCGAACCACGGGTCTTCGTTCTCGTAAGGTTGGTGACAAGTTGCGTAGTCTGTCTCATGCTGCGATTCCTTTATTTGCCCACTGCATTCGCTTTGTTGGCCAACGTAGGACGTGCCAGACGATGATCGCGGGCTTGCCGAGCCTTCGCGCCACCGCTATCATCGCGCGGCAGCGAAGGCTGGCGCTTCATGACTCGCAGGAGAGGCCCATGTTCCAGGTCAAGCCGATCGCGAAGGAGGCGGCCGCCGCGGCGCTCGAGCGGGCCATGCGATACCGACTGCTCAACGAGCCCCCCGACGCCGAGAGCATCTGCCTCGACGTGCTGGAGGTCGAGCCGGAGAACCAGGAGGCGCTGGTGACTCTGCTGCTCGCACTCACCGACCAGTTCGACCAACGGCTCGGCCCGGCGGTCAAGGAAGCGCAGGCGCTCCTCCCGCGACTCCGGGACGACTATAGCCAAGTCTACTACGAAGGTGTGATCTGTGAGCGAAAGGCCAAGGCCCACCTCAAACTCGGCCGGCACCACTTCGGGCACATGGCGTACGACTGGCTCCGTCGGGCGATGGAATGCTACGAACGAGCCGAGACGATCTGCCCCCCCGACAATCACGAAGCGATCCTCCGGTGGAACTCCTGCGCTCGCATCCTCAACCAGCGCTCGGACCTCGTGCCCTGGCCGATGACCGGCACAGAGACGCGCGTCGCGCCGAAGCTCCTGGCGTACATGGCAGCGCTCCCTCTTCGCTGTCACAGGGGTTGCAGGCGGCGGTCCGGTCGTGTCCCGGGCCGCCGGCGTATCACGGCTCGGCCGCGCAACAACCCGGCACGCCTTACTCGCGCCATCTTGGGGCGTTGAGCAATGGCTGGCGGCCTTCCGCGACGCTAAACTTTAGGCCCAGGCTCGAGGTCAGGCGGCGCGGGTATGCCGAGCCTGCGCCTCCCGCAGGGCGCCGCCGCGCCCGGCCACATAGAGGCTGCCCTCGGGGAAGCAGAAGTCCTTCTGCACGTCGACCGCGACCACCTCGACGGTGAACGCGTCGGCGGCCGCCGGCGCGATCGCGCGCTCCTTGCGCCAGCGCCGCGCCGCCTCGAAGATGGCCCGCTGGTCGGGGCTGTAAGCCCAGTCCTTGGCGCGGTCGGGGTGGTAATGGCTCGGCGGCTCCATGGTCTCCTCCTCTGGGCGCCTTGAACGGCGGAGGACTCTTCGATTCATGGGTCGCCGCGGCCGCGAAGGCAAGCTTCTTGCGCTGTGGCGGCGCGCCGGCGCGGTGGTCGCGCTCCTCCCCGGTTCGCACTACGGGCCGGCCTCGGATGATTGCAGGCGGGCGCGGCGGCGGCTTTCCTCGTACCCGGTCAAGCGCCGCGCCGCTTGTTCGAAGCCCAGGCCCTCGACCCGCTTGGTTTAAATGCGGCCTAGGCTGGGGTTCAGCCGATGGTGCCGAGATCGAAGCGAATTGGCTGGCTGCAGAGGAACTGGGCGAATGGTTTCGGATATTGGCGATAGACCGTGTTGCTATTGAACGTAGTTGCCGCGAACCTTGCCCTGAAGGTTGCGTCCGGCCAGAACTTTCATCGCTTGCCCGTAGGACAGACCATCGATCTTAGGGGCGCTACACATCTTTTGTTGTGGCGGCTTGGCGATCGTCACATGGACGGCTGTCCCCAACTTGACCAGCGTTCCCGGCACCGGGGATTGTTTCATCACGGTTTCGGGCTTGAATTTCTGGGTGGTCTCTTCGGCGACCTTGCCGATCGAGAGGTCCGTTCCCGAAAGGCGGGATTTGGCTCCCCGCAGCGTCTCTCCGATGAGGTTGGGCACACGGCGAGCGGCGAGCGCACGTGTCACGTCGATGAAACTGCCCCGTGGGACCATGGCGCCCGGCTTGGAGCTCTGCCCGATAATCGTGCCTTGGGCTTGAGACTCCGAGAGCTGCTCGGAGACCCGGCCACGACGCAACTCGGCGTCGCTCAGCCGCTGCTCGGCCTGCGCCAATGAACTGCCGAACAACTGTGGCACATTTGTCATCGTGAGGGCGGTCGCCACCGTCACGCTGACGTCCGAGCCCGGCGGCGCCTGGGTTCCTGGCCCCGGCTGCTGAGCGACTACCGTACCCGGTTCGGCGGAGTCGGTTTCCCGCTCGTTCACGCCGCCGAGCCGGAGATTGGCTTGCGCGAGTCGCCGCTCCGCTTCGGGCACGGTCAAATCGCGCAGGTTCGGGACTGGCACCGGCGGCGGGGGCGTGACCGACCCCAAGTCTCCGAGGGCAAGCCGCATGTCGTTTTCGTAGTAGAATTTCCCGGCACACCTGCTGTTGAATTTGTTTGCCAGCTGGTTCTGAAGATCCACCTCGCGTTGGGCCGCAGGAGCCAGTACGCCGTTCAAGTGTCGTACCGACTTGTTTAGCGAATCCACCTGACTGTTGAAGCGCTCGACGGCTTCGGCATCACTTCGATCAATCTTCTTCTCGAGTGCCGCTTCTAGCTCGTCGATTTTCCGCTTTGCTTGATCCGCCTCATCGACGGCCTGATTAGCTTTATCGCGTTGATTCAAATAGGCCTGATCGTACCTGACACAGAGCTTCAGCTCATCAAGGGTGAGCACATCGCGACCGCCGGGACGATCGTTCGGGCCAAGGCCTTGCCCGGGCTGGAACAGGCTCTTCGGGGGCAGCACCGGGGTCGGCGTGACCGCGACTTCGACGTAGATTGCCGTGCCCGGCGGTACGGCGGCCCCGGCCTCAGGGCGCTGCTCGACGATCGCTCCCGGTGGGAATCGTTCCGTGCTCCGTTCGCCCACCCGCTTCAGACCCAGACCGACCCGGGACACAATCCGCGCCGCTTCCTCGAAGCCCAGGCCCTCGATGCGCGGCACCGGGACGGGCCATTGCGGTAGACGTTGGCCGGTGAAGTCGTAGCTGCTCAGGTAATCGTTGAGGAGACGTAACTCGACTTCGTTCAGACGGCGCGGGGCGCTGATTGCGCCTCGCGAAATGACGACCTGCTCTCCCGCCTCGACTTGCACGGCGCGCTCGTCGCGAACCGTCGCTCGCCCTTCCAGAATGGTCAGGACGGTGGAGGCCGGGCCGGCCGTCAGAACATATTTCGATTGGATGAAGATCTCGGTCCCCTCGGGCGTCGTCGCGCTTGCGTCACAGTCTCCCGTCTCGCCGGAACCAGTGCCGCGTTGCAGGACGAACTGGATGACGCACCTGCCGGTAGCAAGCAGGCGCTCCCAAAAACCGGGGTCCGTGTTCTCCTCCAGTTGCAGGTAGCCGCCGCTGAAGAAGTCGAGCCTGGCCCTGCTGGCCGGGCCCGTGGCGATGTAGTCGCCATTTTTGATCGCCATCCCGTTGGACGCGCGGATTCGGTTGACCGTGACGTTCGACCCGATGATTTGCAGCGTGGCAATTTCCTGCCCATCCGGTTGGGGCGGGGGTCGGGAACCCAGCTCCCGCACCACCCGGAAGCCGAAATCGTTATCAATATCGTCAGGCGCGTGCTTGAGGCGATTGGCGGCCCGCAAGCGACGGGGATCGCTCTCCCAGGATCCGCCACGCATGATCCGGTCGCGGCAATCGCCTTCGATGCGGGGGCTGCCGTCCCGCGGCGCGCCGGCATAGCTGCTCGAGTAGCAGTCCTCCACCCATTCCCAGTTGTTGCCGAGCATGTCGTAAAGACCGTAAGCATTGGGAGCGAACGACCCGACCGGTGAGGTGCGGCGGTTGTCCCATTCGCTGCCGCAGCCGTCACAGTTCGCGCGACCTCGGCCTTTCCGGTCGCCCCAGTATCGCGCCGTCTCCGTGCCGGCCCGCGCCGCATACTCCCACTCGGATTCGCTGGGCAATCGGTATACCTGGCCCGTCTTGCGGCTGAGCCATCGCGCATAGGCCTCGGCGTCCGTCCAGCGGACGCAGGTCACCGGATGCCACCCGGATTCGCGGAAGCCGGGATTTCGCCATGGCCCGCCGCCAGCGGAGGCCGAGCAGCGTCCCGCCTTGGAATAACCGGTGTCGCGGACAAAAGCGGTGAACTCGTCCAGGGTAACTTCGTACTTGCCGATGGCGAAAGCCCGCTCGATGGTCACGTGGCGTAGCGGCCCCTCATCGGTCTGGTGGCCGCGCTCGCTCACGGGCGAGCCCATAAGGAACGAACCAGGGGGAACCACCATCATCACCGGACATACGTCGCAGTCCTGGAAGGTTCGCCCGATCTCTTGGGTCTGTGCCGACGCCCCCCCATGCCACGAGATTATGCCGGCGAACAAGAACAGCGCGGCAAGTCCCGTGGTGACTCGGGATGGCGTCGCGGGCCGGGGAGTAACGGCAACTTCAAGCGTCACGGCACCTTTCCGTCATCTGATTTCGCGGGCGCCGGCAGGGATTTGCTGCGACCGATCTCCGCTCTCCTGACACTACTCAGCGGCAGCCATATAACCTTGCGGTTGTTGTTATCCCATAAAATGAACTCGTTATCTGTTTTCGACAATAGATAAAGCTCGCTTGATCGCGGCGCACCGCTCGGATCGTCGGTGATCACCCGTATGGCCGGAAATTTATTGGAGATGACCAAAATGCCGTAGATCATGGGCAAGGTGACGACCGACATCGCGAGCACCAGCGCGAACGGCGCGGCCAGAAGTGCCCGGAATCGCCATGCGGCCGTCACGCGCCAAGCCAGATAGAGCAGCACCGCCGCCTCGATAAGGAAGAGCTGGTAGAAAAGGATGACCTGCCCGGAGGCGGGCGCCGACCCGGACTCTCGCGGCCCGGACTCTTGCGGATCGAAGAGGCTGTGAGACTCGCCAAGAATTTTGCTGAAGTCTTCAAACCTGACCCACACATCCTGAGCGAGAACCGCGACCAGGACGGCAAACAGCAAGCCTCTCCAGATCACAGGGCGTTGCCGGACATAGTCGACGGCCGCGCGGCCCTTGGCGGGAAAGCGGTCGTTGATCCAGGCCCGGTAGCGGTAGACGACGAGTCCAAGCACCAGGACGGGAGAGATCAGCAGGATCAAATAGAAGAGCGTCTGGAAAAACCAGCGGGTGAAATAGAGCACGAAGTTGGCGCCGCGCGTCAGATAAAGGGAAGGATCGAAATCGAACAAATAGAAATTCAGACCGAGGGAATAGAGATTGGACAGCGTTACCAAGTAGCCCAAGCCATAGAGAACGCCTGTGATGGCGGCCAGGGACCCGGAGAGCCAGCCGAGGAATTTGCCGACGGCCTTGAGTGGGCTTACAAGATCATCGTGTGTTCGGGCCGCCATGTCGGAGTTTTGGTTTTTCTCTGGCACCGCCCCAATTGCCGCCCCAATTGCCGCCCCGATTACCGGTTACGTGAAAAGCTCAAGATCGATTTAACCGGGATTGCCCGGATGGCTACCCCCGGTTGCCGACGATGGTAACACAAAGAGCATCCCGGAACGAACCCGGCTCTAGCCCGCATTTCTCACCAGGATGCGGGCTAAACCGGCGCGGGAGCTCTCGCGCCTCCCCGGTTCGCGCTACGGGCCGGTCTCGGATGATTGCAGGGTGGCGCGGCGGCGGCTTTCCTCGTGCCCGATCAAGCTCTGCGCCTCGATGAAGACGCGCGTGACCTCGGGGAAGGCCGACTTGATCGTGCGTTCGAGCTGCGAGATGGCCGCCTCCACCTCCGCCGATGACAGGTGGTCGGCAAAATCGAGGCTAAGGTTGAGCAGCACGTCCTCGGGGCCGAGATGCATGGTGCGGGCCTCGTTGATGGCGACGATTCCCGGTTGCCCGGCGACGATCCGCTCGATGCCGTCTACGACCTCTTGGCGGGCGCTCTCGCCGATCAGCAGGCCCTTGCTTTCATGGGCCAGAAAAGCCGCGACCGCGGCCAGGATGAGGCCGATCAGGATCGACGCGGCGCCATCCATCTCGGGTACGCCGAGGTACTCGCCGAGCGCGATCCCGGCCATGGCCACGACCAACCCCAGCATGGCGGCGCTGTCCTCGAACAGGACGGTGAAGATGGCCGGGTCCTTGCTCGCCCGCACCGCCGCCAAATAGCCGAGCGACCCCTTCGTCTTGCGAAACTCCCGGAACGCGATCCACCAGGCGCCCGCCTCGAAGACCATCGCGACGGCAAGCACGGCGTAGTTGACGTAAGGGGCCGTGATCGGATGGGGATTGAGCAGCTTCGTCACCCCTTCGTAGATCGCGACCCCGGCGCCGACGGCGAAGATCAGGATCGCGACCACGAAGGTCCAGAAGTAGATCTCCATGCCGTAACCGAAGGGATGCTCCGCGTCGGCCGGCCGCTGCGCTCTCCTGATCCCATACAAGAGCAGCCACTGGTTCCCGGTATCGACCAGGGAGTGGATCGCCTCGCTGAACATGGCCGAGCTGCCGGTGACCGCGGCGGCGGCGAACTTCATCACCGCGATGAGCGAATTTCCCGCGAGCGCGGCGTAGATGACCTTTTTCGAAGCAAGCTTCGCCATGGCGCTCCCCGAGGTCGCCGGACCTTATAGCATCGCGGCGGGAACGGAGCCTTGGAAACATGCTTGAGCGCACGGTCTGCGACGACTCCGCTCTCGGGTGATTGTTGAGCACTTTTGTCCCGTAGATGAGGAGCTTGCGCAAAGGCCAGGCCAAACGCGGATTGGGCTGCCCGACTCGCATTGTGACCAAAATGTCACGGCCACCGAGTTTTTGCGCTTGCGCCGCATTTAATCATTCCAATGGGCCGGCGCTGGTATCCAATGAGCACTTGCACCTGAGGCGCTGCGTTCGCGAGGGAGAGGACGGTCAGCGGAGGTGCTATGCGTCTTGGGCGGTTTGTCCGAGCGCGAGAGGGAGAGGTTTAATGATCCGGCATCGAAAGACGTTCGCAATACGTTGCTCGCGGGCGTTTCCGCTTGTGCATTGATGGGCGCCATGGTGGCAGCGCCGGTGGCGCAGGAGCGAAAGGTTTCCGCCGAGGCCTACGCGCTCTACCTGTGGCGAGACACCGATGACGTCACGCTCATTCCCCCCGGCACCGGGCCGTCGCCGCTGACCACCGAGGACGATCTCTCGCAGGACTGGGACGCCGGGGTCGGCGCCGAGGTGATCATCGACATCAGCAACATGGAGGCGATCGGCGCCTCGTTCATGTATGTCAGGCATGACGCCGAGTTCGCCACGAACGACGTCTCCGAGGGTTTAAGCTCCAACTGGTCGTTCACGGCCGGCCCCGGCACTTTCGTCCCTGACTCTTCCTTCACCGCTGCCACCGCGGCTCTCGGAGATTACGAGACATCGCTCATTGGCGGGGAAGTATCTTATTTCTATCGCATCACACCCCGGGTGACCCTCCTGATCGGTCCCCGCGTGGCGGTGCTCGACGAAGACATCAACCTGTTCTCGGTCGACGAGGGCGACTTCGACCCACTTAGTCCAGGCGAACCGGACGGGCAAATTCAGATCGACATCGACAACTACTTGGCCGGCATCCAAGTCGGCGTCGAGGGCCGCGCCCAGCTTCTTGAAAATCTTCGGATCACCGGTAGCGCCAAGGGCGGCGTCTACGCGAACTACGTGGAAAAGGATTTCCACTACGAAAATGAGGCGTCGAACGTCTTCGACTTCGACGAGTCCGAGTGGGACGTCGCCGGCATCGTGCAGGGCGATCTAGAGCTGGCGTTGGAGGTGGCGGAAGGGGTCGAGCTCTTCGTCGGGGGCACCGCGATGTATCTCTTGGGCGTGGCGACAGGCCCGGGGAACGTGCCGGAGGCCAACACCGCCTCGGAATTCACCGATCTCGACAACGACGACAACGTGCTCTACGTCGGCGGCAGGGCCGGACTGCGGGTGTCCTTCTAGACCAGGATTCTGGCTAGACCCGGATTCCGGGACAATCAGGTCGCCGAGGGCGTTCGGCCACCTTCGGCGTCCTTCTTCCAACCGGACTCGCCCTCCAACAAGACATTGAAGGCGATCGAGATACGTTCCCCGGCGCCGGTGTAGGGTGTCACCGCGTGATATATGAAACTCGGGAAGATCAGGAGCGCGCCCGAGCGCGGGCGGATGCTCGTGGTCTGCCCGAAGGGCTTGCCGGGGATCGGTAGCATGGAGACGAACCCCCTTGGGTCCTGGAACTCTATCTTTCCGCTGTCCGTCTCGTTTGCGTCGCGCTCGCCAACGTCGACATAGTAGACGCCCGACCAGTGAAACCCCGGGTGATTGTGCATCTTGTTGTAGGAACCGGCCCGGTTGACGTTGGCCCAGGCGGTGTACCTCATACCGCCTCCCCAAGGTTCCCTGCCCACCAGAAAGCCCGATAGGCGCCGGACCACGGGATCGATCAGCCCGAAGAGCGTCTTCACCGCTGGCTTGTCCCATTGCGCGAGATCGGTATCGGAGTGCCAACCGCGTATGTTGCTCTTCGTCACGCCGGGCTTGGCCTTCTCCTCGGTCAGGATCAGGCGTTTGAGTTCCCCGTCGAGCGCTTCGCTGTCGTGCACCTTCACATACACGATCGGGGTGGTGTAGGAGAGCACCAAATCCCGTTTCGGCTCGAATTCGACGCGTGGATTTCCTGCCACACCCATCCTCTTCATCGGTGGTTCGATTTTCTTGTCAGCCTAGCGCACCACGTGCGGCGCGGCACAGGAATTCCGACGATGCCTCCGAGTGTCCGGTCGTCACAGGCGCCTGCCGCTCAGGAAGACGCCCGCCACTTGCCGCGCTGGCGCAGCCGCTCAAGGTCGCCCTTGCGGACGACGGTTTCAGCAAGGTAGCGGCAGGCCACCTGGTCCTTGTCGAAGGTCAGGCAGTCAGGGCTCTCCTCCCCCTCGATGAAGTGCCGCCAGGCGGCCTCGACCTCGTTGAAGCCGAACTTCGCCCTCGTCGAACAGGTGCCGGTGAAGCGGCCGTTGGCCTCAAATATCCGCCAGTCACCGTCGGCGAGTAGCCTACCGGTAATTTCGCACGGGCCGATCAGGCCGTGTCTGCCGAGCAGCTCGGCGCACTCACGCGCCGCCGCCTCGAGCGCCGGCTCGTCCAGCACCTCGACGTTCATCGACACGCCGTGGACCAGACTGGTGCGCATCACCATCACCTCGATCGCCTCGCCGTCGCGGCCGAGGAGCACCTCGGCCGACAGCTCCTCATCCTGGCGCAGCATGCCGTCGCGCTCGACGTCGTCGGGGGTGATCTCGGCGCGTGCCTTGTGCCAGCTCGTCGGCGCCAGATATTCCTGCACCACCATCTCGACGCCGCACGCCAGGAC
>JADFMW010000091.1 GCA_022563655.1 Pseudomonadota bacterium | reverse complement strand
ACCGAGTTGACGCTGGCGCCGCCCGCTGCGGGCTCTAGTCCGTATTTCTCACCAGGATGCGGCCGTCATCGCGCCGGGCGGGATCGATCCGCCAGGAGAGAGCCGAAAAGCATAGCCGCCGTTACGGTTGAGGCTCTCGACGCCGCGGGCGGCCCGCCCGGCGCGACCCTGCGGGCGGGGCAGAGACGCCCGCATCCTGGTGAGAAATGCGGGCTAGAACCTCGTTTTCCTGACCTGTTCCAAGAGGAAGTCGCGGAACACGGCGATCCGCTTCGACGCCCGCAGCTCCTCGGGATAGACGAAGTAGGTTTCGATCAAGGGTCCGACCAACTCGGGCAGCACGCGCACCGCAACGGCATGATCTTCGACGATGTAGTCGGGCAGCGCCGCGATTCCGAGGCCGGTTTCAACCGCGCGCATCATGGCGAGGATGTTGTTGACCCTCAGCACGGGGCGGCGCAGGGCGCGGTCTCCCGCGGCGACGCGCAACAACCAGTTGGGGTCGGTGATGCGCCCCAGTGGCCCGTCGCTGTAGGCGATCAGCCGGTGATGGTCGAGGTCTTCGAGGACCTTCGGAACGCCCCACTCCTTGAGGTAGGCGGGCGAGGCGTAAGCGTGGATCCGGACCGTCATCAGGTGGCGCTGGATGAGATCGGGCTGGACCGGCGCCCGCATGCGGATGGCGACGTCGGCCTCGCGCATGCTGAGGTCGAGCTCGCGGTCCTCGACCGCCAGCGTCACCGAGATTTCGGGGAAGGCATGGAAAAACTTGGCGAGCCGAGGCGCCAGCCAGACGGTGCTGAAGCCGACGGTGGCGGTGACGGTGAGCGGGCCCTTGGGCCGTTCCTTGCCTTCGACCAGCATCGCCTCGGTCATCGCCACCTTGGCGAACACCTCGCGCGCCGTGCGAAACAGGATCTCGCCCTGTTCGGTGAGTATGAGGCCGCGCGCGTGGCGGTGGAACAGGGGCACGCGCAGGGTTTTCTCGAGCGCGCCGATCTGGCGGCTGACCGCCGACTGGCTCAGGTTGAGCATCTCACCGGCGTGAGTGAAGCTGCCCGCCTCGGCGACGGCGTGAAAGACGCGAAGCTTGTCCCAGTGCATGGTGCGATTGTAGCCCGCCCTGGCGCAGGCGGCCAGCCGGCGATTGCGGATATCCGGCGCCTTGGGCCCGGCGCCCGTTGCGGGGCGCTACTCGGCGGCCTCCGATTCGGCCACGGCGTGCTCGGCCAGGAACCGATCGGCCTCGAGCGCGGCCATGCAGCCCATGCCCGCCGCCGTGACCGCCTGGCGGTAGACCTTGTCGCGCACGTCGCCGGCGGCGAACACGCCGGGCACGCCGGTCGCCGTGCTGTCGGCGGCGGTGACGATATATCCCCCGGCGTCGATCTCGAGCTGGCCCTTGAACAGTTCGGACGCGGGGTCGTGGCCGATGGCGATGAACAGGCCCTCGACGGCAAGGGTGCGTGTCGCGCCGCGCTTGACGTCCTTGAGGCGCACGCCGGTGACGCCGGGCGGGTCGTCCGAGCCCAGGATTTCGTCGACCGCGCTGTCCCAGGCCACCGTGATCTTGGGGTTGCGGAACAGCCGGTCCTGCAGGATCTTGTCGGCGCGCAGACGGTCGCGGCGGTGGATCACCGTCACGTTCGTTGCGAAGTTGGTAAGGAAGATCGCCTCCTCGACGGCGGTGTTGCCGCCGCCCACGATCGCGACCTCCTGGCCGCGGAAAAAGAAGCCGTCGCAGGTGGCGCACGCCGAGACGCCAAAGCCCTTGTACTTCTCCTCGCTGGCAAGCCCGAGCCAGCGGGCCTGGGCGCCGGTGCAGATGATGAGCGTATCGCCGGTGTAGACGTCGCCGCCGTCGCCGAGGCAGCGGAAGGGCCGCGCGCCGAGATCGGCCTCGACGATGGTGTCGGCGAACAGGCGCGTGCCGACGGCCCGGGCTTGCTTTTCCATCTGCTCCATCAGCCACGGGCCCTGGATCACGTCGGCGAAGCCGGGGTAGTTCTCGACGTCGGTGGTAATTGTGAGCTGGCCGCCCGATTGCAGCCCCTGCACCACGATCGGCTCGGCGTTGGCCCTGGCGGCGTAGATCGCGGCGGTATAGCCGGCGGCGCCAGAGCCGATGATCAAGACCTTGCTGTGATGACGTTGGGACATGACGCGGCGAGTGCTGAGATCGAAACGGCTGAGCTATACATATAAACCGCGCCCGCCCTGCGCAAGCCGCGCCGCATCAGCCGAGAGCCATGCGCCGGCGCACCTCCTCGGCGACCCGCGCCGTCTCGTTCAGCGGCGGGTAGCTCCAGCGTTGCAGCTCGCCGGTGAAGGGCCGGGTGTAGCCGGCCCGCCGCAGGCTCTCGTGGAAGCGGTCGAACTTCGGCCCGCCGCCGGGCAACTCGACGATATAGACAGGCTTGCCGGTGGCCAGGGCCTCGCACGCCATGGCCACCGAATCGCTCGTCACGACGATGGCGTCGGCCAGCGCGAGGTAGCCATAGTACGGGTTGTCGCCGCTGCCGTCCCACATCACCGCGGCGACGCCGTCGAGCTCGGCGCGCAACGCCGCGACGTTGGCGTCCCCGGTACGGCGCGACGGCGTCACCATCAACCCGGCGCCGGCGGCGCCGGCGAACGCGGCGAGCCGCCCGCCGATGTCGGCCGCCACCGCCGGGTTCATGCGGTGGCGCTTGCTGGCGCCGCCGACCATCACCGCCACCCGCGGCCGGGGCAGGTGCGCGACGCCCGCGGCAAAGGCCGAACCGGCCTCGGCGAGGCGCTTCGGCGTCACCCGGGTCAACGTCCCCATGGTCGAGATCACGTTGGGGCCGCTCAGGCGGTCGTGTTGCGGCGCGACCACCAGGTCGAACCGGTCGAGCCGCACGGCCGGGTCGAGAACCTGAACGGTGAACGTCCGACCGCGACTGCGCCGCCGGATGGCGATCGACGGCGCGACGGTCTGACGGCCGGCGGCGATCAGCAGGTCGGGCCAGGGCGGCGCCAGCGGGTCGCTGCGCTGACCCAGGGCAAGCAGGGGTGCGAACCATAATTGCGGCGGCAGGCGCGACCACGGCGCGCGGGCGCAGACGCGCTTCAGCGTGGGATCAAAGCCGATCGCCTCGGCCAGTCCCAAGCACGGGTTCTCGTGGCCCGGCTTGCGGTCGCTGAGCACCCAGCAGGTCTTGTCGCGCATCGCGGGCGTCCGGGTCGAGCCGGCGGGGCGCCGATCACGGGCGCCGCAGGCCGGTTACGCGAAGAAGACCTCGACGATCTCGTAGCTCTTGAGGCCGCTCGGCGTGGCCACGTCGACGTTGTCGCCGACACTCTTGCCGATCAGGGCGCGGGCGAGCGGCGAGGTGATCGACAGCAGGCCGGCGCCCACGTCGGCCTCGTCGGCGCCGACGATCTGATAGGTCGATTCCGCGTCGGTGTCCTCGTCGGCCAGGGTCACGGTGGCGCCGAACTTGACCGCGTTGCCGGAAAGCTTGCTCACGTCGATGACATCGGCCCGGCTGAGCGTGTCCTCGAGCTCGCGGACCCGCCCCTCGACGAAGGCTTGGCGCTCCTTGGCGGCGTTATACTCGGCGTTCTCGCTGATGTCGCCCATCTCGCGCGCCTCGGCAAGGGCCGAGATGACTTCCTGGCGCTCGACCGTCTTGAGCCGCCGCAGCTCCTGCTCGAGGCGCACAAAACCCTTGCCGGTCATCGGAACCTTACTCATCGCGCGGTCTTCGGTCCTCATGAAGTCTTCACTTCACCCCGGCTCGCTTCGGCGTCGGCGGGATGACTACGATAGGACTGAAGGGAGGCAACTTCAAGGCTGCCGGCCTTGACCGCGACGATCGCCTGGACCATGGCGCGGCAGCCGGCCACGGTGGTGTGGTAGGGCACCGCATGGACCAGCGCGGCGCGGCGCAGCGAGAAGCTGTCGGCGATCGCCTGCGCCCCTTCGGTGGTGTTGAACACGAGCGCGATCTCGCCGTTCTTGATCAGGTCGACGCAGTGCGGCCGGCCCTCGGCCACCTTGTTGACGACCCTTACGGGCAGCCCCGCGCTTTCGAGGGCGCTGGCGGTGCCCCGCGTGGCCGCGAGCGAGAAGCCGAGGCGGACGAGCTCCGCGCCCAGCGACGCCATTGCCGGCTTGTCGCCGTCCTTTACCGAGATGAACACCGTGCCGCTCCCGGGCAGCACGGCACCGCTGCCAAGCTGCGACTTGGCGAAGGCGCGGCCGAAGTCGCGGTCGAGCCCCATCACCTCGCCGGTCGACTTCATCTCGGGCCCCAGGATGACATCGACGCCGGGGAAGCGGGCAAACGGGAACACCGCCTCCTTCACCGCCACGTGCTCGAGCGCCGGCGGGGCGAGCCCAAACGTCGCCAGCGGCTCGCCCGCCATGACCCGGGCGGCAATTTTCGCGATCGGGATGCCGATGGTCTTGGCGACGAAGGGCACCGTGCGGCTGGCCCGCGGATTGACCTCGAGAACGTAAATGTCGGAGCCCTTGACGGCGAGCTGCACGTTCATGAGCCCGACCACGCCGAGCGCGCGCGCAAGCTCCTCGGTGTGGCCGCGGATGTCGTCGAGAATCGCGGGGGCGAGCGAGTGCGGCGGCAGCGAGCAGGCCGAATCGCCCGAGTGCACCCCGGCCTCCTCGATGTGCTCGAGGATACCGGCGACGAATACGTCGTCGCGGTCGGCGATGGCGTCGATGTCGACCTCGATGGCGTCCTTGAGGTAGGCGTCGATCAGCACCGGGCTGTCGCCCGAGAGCTTCACCGCCGCGTCCACGTAGCGCGCGAGCGCGGCGTCGTCGTGAACGATCTCCATCGCCCGGCCGCCGAGCACGTAGGACGGCCGCACCACCACCGGATAGCCGATGCGGCCGGCGATCTCGATCGCCTCGCCGACCGAGCGGCAGGTGCCGTTGGCCGGCTGGCGCAGCCCGAGGCGCGTCAGCAGCGCCTGGAAGCGCTCGCGGTCCTCGGCTAGGTCGATGGCGTCGGGCGAGGTGCCGATGATCGGCACCCCCGCCGCCTCGAGCGCGCGGGCGAGCTTGAGCGGTGTCTGCCCGCCGAACTGGACGATCACGCCGAGCAGCGTGCCGCGCGTGAGCTCGAGACGCGCCAGCTCGATCACGTGCTCGGCGGTGAGCGGCTCGAAGTAGAGCCGGTCGGAGGTGTCGTAGTCGGTCGAGACGGTCTCGGGGTTGCAGTTGACCATGATCGTCTCGATGTCGACGTCGCGCAGCCCGAAGGCGGCGTGCACGCAGCAGTAGTCGAACTCGATGCCCTGGCCGATACGGTTGGGGCCGCCGCCCAGGATGATGACCTTGCGGCGGTCGCTGGGCTGGGCCTCGCACTCGGGAGGGATCGAGCCGTCGCCCTCGTAGCACGAGTACATGTACGGCGTGCGCGCCTCGAACTCGGCGGCGCAGGTGTCGACGCGCTTGTACACGGGGTGCACGTCGAGGCGGTCGCGCAGCGCCGCCGCCTCGGATTCCTCGACGCCGGCGAGCTCGGCCAGCCGGGCGTCGGCGAACCCCATCTTCTTGAGGCGCAACAGCCCCGTCTTGTCGCGCGGCAGGCCCCGCGAACGCACCTCGGCCTCGGCCGCGACGATTTCGGCGATGCGCTCGAGGAACCAGGGGTCGTAGCGGCACGCCGCGTGGATCTCGGCGACGCCGAGACCGGCGCGGAACGCCTCGGCGATGACGAGCAAGCGGTCGGGCGTGGGGCGCGCCAGCGCGGCGCGCAGCGGCGCCACGTCGCCGCCCGGGGTGTAGCCGGGAACCTCGACCTCGTTGAGCCCGGTCAACCCGGTCTCCAGCGAGCACAGCGCCTTCTGCAGCGATTCGGCGAAGGTGCGGCCGATCGCCATGGCCTCGCCGACCGACTTCATCGAGGTGGTCAACAGCGGCTCGGTGCCGGGAAACTTCTCGAAGGTGAATCGCGGCACCTTGGTCACCACGTAGTCGATGGTCGGCTCGAACGAAGCCGGCGTGACGCCCGTGATGTCGTTGTCGATCTCGTCGAGGGTGTAGCCGACGGCCAGCTTGGCGGCGACCTTGGCGATGGGAAAGCCGGTCGCCTTCGAGGCCAGCGCCGACGAGCGCGACACCCTGGGGTTCATCTCGATCACCACCATGCGCCCGTCGCGCGGGTCGACCGCGAACTGCACGTTCGAGCCGCCGGTATCGACGCCGATCTCGCGCAGCACCGCGATCGCGGCGTCGCGCATCCGCTGGTACTCCTTGTCGGTCAGCGTCAGCGCCGGGGCGACGGTGATGCTGTCGCCGGTGTGAATGCCCATCGGGTCGACGTTCTCGATCGAGCACACGATGATGCAGTTGTCGGCGCGGTCGCGCACGACCTCCATCTCGTACTCCTTCCAGCCCAGCACCGATTCCTCGATCAGCACCTCGTGGGTGGGCGAGGCATCGAGGCCGTCGGCGACAACCGCCTCGAACTCCTCGCGGTTGTAAGCAACGCCGGCGCCGCTGCCGCCCAAGGTGAAGCTCGGCCGGATGATCGCGGGCAGACCGATGTACTCGCGCGCCGCGCGCGCCTGCTCCATGTCGTGGGCGAGGCGGCTGCGCAGGCACTCGAGCCCGATACGGGCCATCGCGTCGCGGAACATCTCGCGGTCCTCGGCCTTGTCGATGGCCGCGCGCGAGGCGCCGATCATCTCGACGCCGAAGCGCTCGAGCACGCCGTCGCGGGCCAGCGTCAGCACGGTGTTGAGCGCCGTCTGGCCGCCCATCGTCGGCAACACCGCATCGGGCCGCTCGCGTTCGATCACCTTGGCCACCATCGCCGGCGTGATCGGCTCGATGTAGGTGGCGTCGGCGAGGTCGGGGTCGGTCATGATCGTCGCCGGGTTCGAGTTCACCAGTATGACGCGATAGCCCTCGGCGCGCAGCGCCTTGCACGCTTGCGTGCCCGAGTAATCGAACTCGCACCCCTGGCCGATGACGATCGGCCCGGCGCCGATGATCAGGATCGAGGAGATGTCAGTGCGTTTGGGCATGTGTGTTCAGATGTTCCCAATCGAGCCTGAAAGGCCCTTTGTGGGGCAGGGAATATCAACTATGGTTGTGGGCATGACTAATCTGCTCAAAAAGGCGTTCAAGTTGGCGCAGCGCCTGCCCGACAAGGAGCAGGACGCGTTGGCGGCCGTCATCATCGACGAAATGGCGTCCGATCGCCGCTGGCAAAAGGCGTTCGACGGGTCCGCCGACGCTCTCGACCGGCTTGCCGATGAAGCGCTCGCCGAATACCGCGCGGGCGAAACGCTGCCGCTCGATCTCGACAAGATGTGATGTAATCGCGGACCACCCGTCGCGTCCGGTCCAGCTTCGCAAATCTTTCGCCGATCATTCAACAGCATACGCGACAGGCGTACCGTCTCTGGCTGGAAAATCCCCGTCATCCGAGTCTCCGATTCAAACGGCTGAAGACGGCTAAGCTGGTCCATTCCGTTCGCATGGCGGCACTTACCGCGCCGTCGGCGTCATCGAGGACGATGTCATCGTCTGGTTCTGGATCGGCTCGCACGCCGGTTACGACCGCCTGGTCAAACGCCTCTAAGCGAAATTGCGGCGACCACCACCGGTCGTCGCGCGAATGCGATTCGGCTCCGATAATCAGGATCGAGGAAATGTCGCTGCGCTTAGGCATGGTCGTCGATCATCGCGACGAAGCGCTCGAACAAGTAGTGGCTGTCGCGGGGGCCGGGGGAGGCCTCGGGGTGGTACTGCACGGAGAATACCGGCTTGCCCTCGACGGCGAGGCCCTCGAGCGTGCCGTCGAACAGCGACACGTGGGTCTTCACGACACCCGGCGGCAGGCTGTCGTCGACCACCACGAAGCCGTGGTTCTGGCAGGTGATCTCGACCTTGCCGGTGGCCAGGTCCTTGACCGGGTGGTTGGCGCCGCGGTGGCCGAACGGCATCTTCTCGGTGCGCGCGCCGAGCGCCAGCGCCATGATCTGGTGGCCGAGACAGATGCCGAACAGCGGCACCTCGCGGCGCAGGATCTCGGCGACCACCGGCACCGCGTATTCCCCGGTCGCCGCCGGGTCGCCCGGCCCGTTCGAGAGGAACACGCCGTCGGGGGCGTGGCCGAGCACGTCGTCGGCGCTCGCCGTCGCCGGCACCACGGTCACCCGGCAGCCGGCGTCGGCGAGGCAGCGCAGGATGTTGCGCTTGGCGCCGTAATCGACCGCGACGACGTGGCGCGTGGGCTCGGTCTGGACCCCGTAGCCCGCGCCGGGGCGCCAGCGCGTCTGGTCCCAGGTGTAGCTCTGCCGGCAGGTCACCTCCTTGGCCAGGTCCATGCCCTCGAGCCCCGGCCAGGCCCGCGCCTCGGCGCCGAGGGCGGCGATGTCGAGCGCCGCACCGTGCTGCAGCGCCCCGCTCTGCGCGCCCTGCGCGCGCAAGTGGCGGGTCAGCCGGCGCGTGTCGACCCCGGCGATGCCGACCAGGCGGTGCGATTGAAGCCACCCATCGAGGTGCTGCGTGGCGCGGAAGTTCGAGGGCTCGGTGATGTCGGCGCGCAGCACCAGCCCACGCGCCGCGGGCGTCGTGGTCTCGGCGTCCTCGGGGTTGGCGCCGACGTTGCCGATGTGGGGAAAGGTAAAGGTGATGATCTGACCGGCGTAGGACGGGTCGGTGAGAATCTCCTGATAGCCGGTGATCGAGGTGTTGAAGCAGACCTCGCCGACGCACCGCCCCTCGGCCCCGACCCCCCGCCCCCAAAACACCGCGCCGTCGGCGAGAACGAGCGCCGCCGTGGCCGAGGGGTCGGGCGGCTGAGCGGGGTCGGACATCTATTTTCGGATTCGCAGCGGCTCGGGGACGGCCCGCGCCGCGCCCCGCGGGGACCGGCGCAAACCGTGCCATCGGCGCGGAACATAAGCAAATACCGTGTCGAGGTCAAGTTTCCCCGCTCTAAAAATATAATTGTATTTCAATTGGTTACAAAACCATTTCCGTTTGCCGCCGGCGCCCTTTCGGGCTATGCTCCCCGGCGCACAAGACTCGGGGGGTGCGTGCCCCATGCTCAGGACAAGTCTCAGCGACCAGCTCAAGGCTGCGATGAAAGCCAGGGAGCAGCGCAAGGTTTCGACCCTTCGCCTCATCCTCGCCGCGCTCAAGGACCGCGATATCGCGGCGCGGGCGAACGGCAACGCCGAAGGCATCGGCGACGAAGATATCTTGCAGCTGCTCGCCAAAATGGTGCGCCAGCGGCGCGAGAGCATCAAGCTCTATGAGCAAGGGGGGCGCGTCGATCTGGCCGAGCGCGAGGCGGAGGAGATCGAGATCATCGAGAGCTTCATGCCGCGCCAGCTCGACGGCGCGGAACTAGAGGCGGCGGTCCGCGAGGCGATCAAGGAGGTCGGCGCCACCGGCCTCAAGGACATGGGCCGCGCGATGGCGGCGCTCAAGGCCCGGTACGCCGGGCGCATGGACTTCGCCAAGGCAAGCACGCTGGTCAAGCAAAAGCTCGTTTGACGGCCGCCGCGGCGATGAGCTTTCCGCCCCAGTTTCTCGACGAAATCCGGGCGCGGCTTGCGCTCGCCGAGGTGATCGGCCGGCGCGTGCGGCTGGTGCGGCGGGGGCGCGAGCACGTCGGCCTGTGCCCGTTCCACAACGAGAAGACGCCGTCGTTCACGATCAACGAGGACAAGGGCTTCTTCCACTGCTTCGGCTGCGGCGCCCACGGCGACGTCATCGGCTTCGCCATGCGCCTCGACAACCTCACCTTCCCCGAGGCGGTCGAGCGCCTGGCGCGCACGGCCGGCCTCGAGCCGCCGGCGCGCACGCCCGAGGACAAGGAGCG
The DNA here is from genome assembly GCA_022563655.1 of Pseudomonadota bacterium. Taxonomy (GTDB): domain Bacteria; phylum Pseudomonadota; class Alphaproteobacteria; order JAAXGF01; family JAAXGF01; genus JADFMW01. Next base: position 52 of record JADFMW010000091.1, on the reverse strand, counting down.
GGCCAAGGAGCGCACCTCGCTCTACACCGTGATCGAGGCGGCGTGCGCCGGG
>JADFMW010000090.1 GCA_022563655.1 Pseudomonadota bacterium | reverse complement strand
GCTCCTGCACCTTGCGCTTGAGCGTGCGCCTCGGCGTGAGAAATACGTTCTTGGCAAGCTGCTGCGTGATCGTGCTGCCGCCCTGGACGATACGACCGGCGCGCAGATTTGCGAGTCCCGCACGTGCGAGCGCCAGCAGGTCGATGCCGAAGTGGTGCATGAATCGCCGGTCCTCGGTCGCGAGCACTGCGTGCTTGAGATGCGGCGGCAGCTCCTCGACGCGAATCGGCGGGCCGTAGAGGTCTCCGAAACGCGCGATCGTAGATCCGTCGGCGGCGATCAACGTGATGCTCGGCGCGCGCTGGCGCTCGCCGAGGCGGCTTACGTCCGGCAAGTCGTAGGCATACCAAGTGATGAGACCAAGCCCGCCAAAGCCGGCCCAGATGGCCGTCACGGCGAGCCACTTCAGTGCCTGACCGAGCACCGACCGCTGCCGCGGCACCCTATGTTTGGTCCGCGTTCGCCGCTGCTTCGCCATAAGCGTCTACCCTTGTGGGCCGAACGCTATACGTCGAGGTTGACGACCTTGAGCGCGTTGGCCTGGATAAATTCGCGCCGCGGCTCGACGACCTCGCCCATCAACGTCTCGAAGATCTCGTTTGATTCCTCGACGTCCTTGATCCTGACCTGCAATAGCGCGCGACTGTCGGGGTCGAGCGTTGTCCGCCAAAGTTGGTCGGGGTTCATTTCACCCAGGCCCTTGAAGCGCGAGATTGAAAGCCCCTTGCGGCCCTCGGCGAGCACCGCCCGCGCCAACCCCGTGGGGCCAAATATATTGAATTCGCGGTCCTTGAGCGTGAGCGTGGCGGGCGCTTTGTAGGTTGCCTGGAGCTTGGCGGCCATGGCATCTAGCTTGAGCGCCTCGGCGCTGATGATCAGCGAGCGGTCGATCACGTGGCGCTCGCGCACGCCACGCAATTCGCGCGTTAAGACGATACCGCCGGTCCCGTCGGCCGCGCCCGACCAGCCACGGTCGTCGTCGGGTACGCTAACATCGAGCCGCCGGGCAACGTACTCGGCGGCGAGCCGGGCGCGCTCCGGATCGGCGAGCACCGCGCCGTTGAGCGCGCCGGCGACCGCCGCCTGCTCGGCCACCCGCAACGGCATGCGGCGGGTAAGCGCCTTGAGCAAAGCGTTGGCCTCGCGCGCCTGATCGACCAGCGCGCGCAGGTCGTCGCCGGCGCGCTGGTCGCCATCGTGCAAGACGAGCACGGCGTCCGCAAGGCCCGCGCTGACCAGGTATTCGTCCATCTCCCTGTCGTCCTTGAGATAGACCTCGCTCGAGCCGCGCCTGACCCGGTAAAGCGGCGGCTGGGCGATGTAGAGATGGCCGGCGCGGATCAGCTCGAGCATCTGGCGGAAGAAGAAGGTGAGCAACAGGGTGCGGATGTGCGAGCCGTCGACGTCGGCGTCGGTCATGATGATGACCTTGTGGTAACGCAGCTTCGTGAGGTCGAAGTCCTCGGGTCCGACGCTGGTGCCGAGCGCGGTGATGAGCGCCGCGATCTCGGTCGAGGCGAGCATCTTGTCGATCCGTGCGCGCTCGACGTTGAGGATCTTGCCGCGCAGCGGCAGGATGGCCTGGGTCCTCCGGTCGCGGGCCTGCTTGGCCGAGCCGCCGGCGCTGTCGCCCTCGACCAGGAACAGCTCGCTCAGTGCCGGGTCGCGCTCCTGGCAGTCGGCGAGCTTGCCGGGCAGGCTGGAGATGTCGAGCGCGCCCTTGCGCCGCGTCAGCTCGCGCGCCTTGCGCGCCGCTTCGCGCGCCGCCGACGCCTCGATCACCTTGCCGACGATATTGCGCGCCTCGGACGGGTGCTCCTCGAACCACTGGGCGAGGCGGTCGTTGATCAGCGATTCGACCGCCGGGCGCACCTCGGACGACACCAGCTTGTCCTTGGTCTGCGACGAGAACCTGGGATCGGGCAGCTTGATCGCCAGCACCGCGGTGAGTCCTTCGCGCACGTCGTCGCCGCTGAACGTCATCTTCTCGCGCCGGCCAGCCGACGATCTGGCGGCGTAGGCGTTGACCGTGCGGGTGAGCGCCGCGCGCAACCCGGCGAGGTGAGAGCCGCCGTCGCGCTGCGGGATGTTGTTGGTGTAGCACAGCACATTTTCGTGGTAGCTGTCGTTCCACTGCAGCGCCAGCTCGATGCGAACGCCATCGCTGCTGCCCGAGATCGAGATCGGCGTGCTGTGCAGCGGGGTCTTGGCGCGGTCGAGGTACTTGACGAAGGCCTCGATGCCGCCCTCGTAGTGGAGCTCGACGACGACCGGCTCCACCGGGCGCAGGTCGTTCAAGGTGATCCGGATGCCCGAGTTGAGATAGGCGAGTTCGCGCAGGCGGTGCTCGAGGGTGGTGAAGTCGAATTCGGTCTGCGTGAACACCGCGGCCGAGGGCCGGAAGGTGATGCGCGCGCCGGTCTTCTCTCCGCCCGCGCCGGTGACGGCGAGCGGCGCCTCGGGCACGCCGTCGCGGAAGCGCATGAAGTGCTCTTCGCCGCCGCGCCAAATGGTGAGCTCGAGATACTCCGAGAGCGCGTTGACCACCGAGACGCCGACGCCGTGCAACCCGCCCGAGACCTTGTACGACTGTTGGTCGAACTTGCCGCCGGCGTGAAGCTGGGTCATGATGACCTCGGCCGCCGAGACGCCCTCTTCCCCGTGGATTTCGGTGGGGATTCCGCGGCCGTTATCGGTGACCGTGACCGAGCCGTCGCCCTTGAGCGTCACCTCGACAAGGTCGCAGAAGCCCGCCAGCGCCTCGTCGATCGAGTTGTCGACGACCTCGTAGATCATCTGGTGCAGGCCCGAGCCGTCGCCGGTGTCGCCGATGTACATGCCGGGCCGCTTGCGCACGGCGTCGAGGCCGCGCAGGACCTTGATCGAGTCGGCGTCGTAGTTTTCGTCGACTCCCGGCTTGGTCGCTTGCTTGCTCATCGGCCCACCGCGTCTATCCCTAGGCGGCCGTGACGCGGCCCTGGCCCACGACGAAGAACTGGGCGCGCGCGCCGAGCGCCGCGAAGGTGGCGCGGTCGGTGCCGGTCATCCACGCCTGGGCGGCGCTCGCGCAGATTGCGTCGAACAGCGCCGCGCGGTGCTCGGCGTCGAGGTGGGCCGCCACCTCGTCGAGGAGCAACAGCGGCGCGGCGCCGCGCTCGACCGCCCGCAGTCGCGCGGCGGCGAGCACGATGGCGATCAACAGCGCCTTCTGCTCGCCGGTCGAGCACTGGGCCGCGGGCACGGCCAGGGCCCTGTGGCGAACGACGAAGTCGGTACGATGCGGTCCTTGGGCGGCACCGCCCGCCTCGCCGTCGTGGCGCCGCGACGCGGCCAGCGCGGCGGCGAAGCGCGCCTCGGCGTCAACCGCCGGCATCTCGTCGAGCCAGGCCTCGACGCTGCCCTCGAGGCGCACCTCGGCGCCCGGGAAGGGGCCGACGCCGTCGCCGAGAACCCGCCCGAGCCGACGCACCATGGCCCGCCGCGCGGCCGCCACCGCGACCCCGTTGGCCGCCATCGCGCCTTCGAGCGCCTTGAGCCACGCCGGGTCGGCCGGCGCGTCGCGCAGCAGCCCGGCGCGCTCGCGCAGCGCGCGCTGGTAGGCCGCGAGCCGCGCCGCGTGCCCGGCATCGAAACCGAACACCAGGCGGTCGAGGAAACGGCGCCTGGGCGCCGCGCCGTCGAGGAACAGCCGATCCATCGGCGGCGTCAGCCACAGCGCGCAGACCGCCTCGGCCAGCGCCGCCTGGCTGCGCGCCGGGCGGCCGTCGATCTGTACCACGCGGCGCTGCTCGCCGCCCGTGCTCGCTAGCCCGGTGCCGATGTCGACGAGCCCGCGCGCGGTTTCGACGCTGGCGGCCACCGCCCAGCGGGCGGCGGGCCCGGCTTGGCGCCGCGTGAGCTCCGCGAGCCGCGCGCCGCGCAGCCCCGCGCCGGGGGTCAGCAGCGACAGCGCCTCGAGCAGGTTGGTCTTGCCCGCGCCGTTCGGCCCCGTCAGCACCACCGGGCGCGCATCGGGCTCGAGGACGGCGCGCGCGAAGCACCGGAACTCGGTGAGCGAAAGACGCGAAACCGCAATCGCCGGCTCCGGCTCGACCGCGACGGCGGGCAGCGTGCTCAGCGTCGCCCTCCTCACACCCGCATCGGCATCAGCACGTAAAGCGCGGCGGAATCGCCGGTGTCGCGCATTACGGTGGGCGAGACCGAATCGGAGATCACGAAGCGGATGTGCTCGCCGCCGACTTGGCCGCTCGCGTCGAGCAGGTAGCGGGAGTTGAAACCGATCTGGAGATCGGCCGCATCGTAGCTCGCCTCGAGCTCCTCGCTGGCGCTGCCGCTGTCGGGACTGTTGGCCGAGATCACCAGCCGGCCCTTGCTGAGGGCCAGCTTGACCGAGCGGGTCTTCTCGGTCGAGATCGTCGCCACCCGGTCGACGGCCTCGGTGAAACGTTTGCCGTCGATCTCCAGCACCTTGTCGTTGTTGGCCGGGATCACCCGTTCATACTCGGGGAAGGTGCCGTCGATCAGCTTCGACGTCAGCACCGTCTCGTCGAAGGCGAAGCGCACCTTGGTTTGCGACACCGACGCGGCGATCTCGCCCTCGACCTCGTCGATCAGCTTGCGCAATTCGCCCACCGTCTTGCGCGGCACGATCACGCCGGGCATGTCCTTGGCGCCGTCGGGCAAGGGGACGTCGATCCGCGACAGCCGGTGCCCGTCGGTCGCCACGGCGCGCAGCAGCGGGCCCTCGTCGGTCTCGACCGCGTGCAGATAGATGCCGTTGAGGTAGTAGCGCGTCTCTTCGGTGGAGATCGCGAAGCGAGTCTTATCGATCAGGCGCCTGAGGTTCGCCCCGGGCAGGACGAATTCGTGCGTGAACTCGCCTTCGGCCAAGGCCGGGAACTCCTCCGCCGGCAGCGACGGCAACGAGAACTTCGCGGACCCGCACTCGAGCGTCAGATGATCGGCGACCACGGTGCTGTCGAGGTCGACCTGCGCCCCCTCGGGAAGCTTGCGCACGATGTCGTACAGCATGTGCGCGGCGGCCGTGGTAACGCCGTCCTGGGCGACCTCGGCGGCGACCTTCTCGACGACGGCGAGGTCCATATCGGTGGCGGTGACGCCGAGCCGGCCGTCGCCCGCTTCGAGCCGCAGGTTCGACAGAATCGGAATGGTCGTGCGCCGTTCGACGACGCTTTGGACATGCGCCAGCGCTCGGAGTAGGGCGGCGCGTTCGATTGTGAGTTTCATCGCTCCATCGGGTTTGTGTTTGAGCGCCGCCGGGACCGCATGTAGACACGGGCGGCGACGCGGGGTTATCTACGCCATAGAGCCGGAAGCAAAGAGCGTTTCCGCGCCCGGCCGCTATGGAAGTATACCAAATCGCGGCGATTCCAGTAGCATATTCGCGCGCGGCGCCGCCCCCCCCGGGCCGCAGCCGCCCCAGGCCGCAGCAGCCGAGGTCAGCCTTCAAGCATCCGCCGCATCAGCTCGACGTCCTCGGCGAAGCTGGCATCGGTTTCGCATAGCTGCTCGATTTTCCTGACCGCGTGCATCACCGTGGTGTGGTCGCGCCCGCCGAACTTGCGGCCGATCTCCGGCAGGCTGCGCGGGGTGAGCTGCTTGGCCAGGTACATCGCCACTTGGCGGGGCCGGGCCACCGCCCGGGCGCGCCGCGCCGAGTGCATGTCGGTGATGCGGATGTTGAAGTGGGCGGCGACGCGCTTCTGGATCTCCTCGATGGTTACCCGGCGGTCGTTCGCCCGCAGCAGGTCCTGCAACAGCTCCTGCGTGGTCTCCAGCGTCACCGGCCGGCCGACCAGCGTGGCATACGCGACGACGCGGTTGAGCGCACCTTCCAGCTCGCGGACGTTCGACGCGATCTTGTGGGCAAGGAACTCGAGAACGCGCTCGGGCACGTTGCCCGCGCCGAGCTGCTCGAGCTTCGACTGCAGGATGCCGAGGCGCAGCTCGTAGTCCGTGGGGTGGATGTCGGCGACCAAGCCCCACCCGAGACGCGAGCGCAGCCGCTCCTCCATGCCGTCGAGGTCCGAAGGCGAGCGATCGGCGGTGATAATGAGCTGGCGGTTTTGATCGACCAGGGCGTTGAACGTGTGGAAGAACTCCTCCTGGGTGCTCCCCTTGCCGCCGATGAACTGAACGTCGTCGATCATCAGCACGTCGACCGAGCGGAATTGCTCCTTGAACGCCATCGTGTGCTGGTAGCGCAACGCGCGTATGAACTGGTACATGAACTTCTCGGCCGAGAGGTAGATGACCCGCCGGTTGGGGTCGCGGCCGCGGATGTGCCAGGCGATCGCGTGCATGAGGTGGGTCTTGCCCAGGCCGACGCCGCCGTAGATAAACAGCGGGTTGAAAGGCGCGGCGTCGGCCTCGGCGACGCGGCGGGCGGCCGCGTAGGTGAACTCGTTCGACTTGCCGACGACGAAATTTTTGAACGTAAACCGCAGATCGAGCGCGCCGCCGAAGTAACGGTCATCGTCGGCCGCCTTGGGCGACGCCGCGGCGCGCCACGCCGGCTGCTGCTCGGAGGCCGGCGATGGCGCCGCGCGCGGTCCGGAGCCTCCGTGCACGGCGATGGCGATCGACCGGATCGCTGGATTTTCGCCGTGCCAGATCGCTCGTATGCGGTCGGCGTAGCGCGACATCACCCATTCGCGCATGAATCGCGTGGGCGCGCTCATCGTCACCTCGCCATCACGCAGACTGGCCAGCTTGAGCGGCTGCAACCAGCTCTTGTAGGCCGCCTCGCCGAACTCCGAGCGCAGCGACCCCCGCACCCGCGACCATTGCTGGTCCACGCTCAACGCGCCGTCGCTTCTGTTCTCAGCCACCGCCGTCTAACCCTGGACCCAAGGAAGGCCCTTCGCCTTCCAACCATTGAGCGAGCCGCGGTGCCGGGCGTCGTCAAGAGTCCCCTCGAAGCCTTCGAGCACGTTGTAGCACCGCGTGAAACCCTTGGCCGTCATGGCCCTCGCCGCGTCGGCGCTGCGATTGCCGGAGCGGCAGATGAAGAGCGCCGTCTGGTCCGGGGTCACATCCCGCGTCGCCAGTTCGGCGTCGAAGTTCGGGTTCTCGTTCATCGCCGGGAACGTCTGCCACGATACGAATGCCGTTGTCTTGCCAACATCGTGCAGATCGGGAACGCCGACCAACACCCATTCCGGCTGAGTGCGAACGTCGATGAGAACGGCGGCCGGATCGTCCTTGAGCAGACGCCAAGCCTCCTCGGGAGTGACGGCGCCGGCGTAACCCGCGTCCGCGCCGACGCGTTCCGCCGCAGCCTCGTGCACCGCCTTTAGCGACATCCCCCCGTCACGCTCCTGACCAATCCCGATGCAAGCGAGCACCCCTTGCCGTTGCCTGCAGGGTGCTCAGATTTTATGATGTGTGCGGTGACAACCCCCCCTATTCGGCCGTCACCCGTGAACGGCCGCTATACTTGTGCAGGCAACATGTTTTTTCAACCATGCGGCGTCATACCATCGGCGCCGCTCCCAACAGAGTAATCGCGTGTTTGCCCGCTGGCAACAGGACCGAAATAAGAACCTAGAGAAATCTGAACCGTGAGACTCGAGCCCCGCGGCCACCCGGCCTCGGCGCGGGACCGGGCCGTTATCGTCGCGTGCCGAGGCCTTACATAGGAGGCCTTACATCGCGTTGATGCGAGCGGACAACCGCGACATCTTGCGCGCCGCCGTGTTGCGGTGGATGACGCCCTTGGTCACACCCCGCATGAGCTCTGGCTGAGCCACCCGCAGCGCTTCCTGCGCGGCCGCTTTGTCGCCGCCGGCGATGGCCAGTTCGACCTTTTTTACGAAGGTGCGCACCCGGCTGATGCGGGCGCGGTTGACCGTGGTACGCCGTTCGGTCTGGCGAATGCGCTTCTTCGCCGACTTGTGATAGGCCATTGCTTTCCTTATCCGCTTGAGCCGTCCGAACCGGGGCCGCGGTTATATCGCCCGCAGCCCAAGCGGTCAATCGCCGGGACCGCTCAACTGTTGCTGAACGCCGGCTGGCGCTTCTCGACGAAGGCAGCCATCCCTTCCTTGCGGTCCTCGGTGGCAAAACTCGATTGGAACAGCCGGCGCTCGAAGCGCACCCCCTCCGCGAGGGTGGTCTCGAAAGCGCGGTTGATCGCCTCCTTCGCCATCGCCACCGAGGGAGCGGACATCTCTGCGATGCGCTCGGCCACCTTGAGCGCCTCCTCGACCACATCGGCGGCGGCGACAACGCGGCTCACCAAGCCGGCGCGCTCGGCCTCCTCGGCGTCCATCATCCGCCCCGTCAGGATCATCTCCATCGCCTTCGCCTTGCCGACGGCGCGGGTGAGCCGTTGGGTGCCGCCCGAGCCGGGGATGGTGCCGATGGTGATCTCGGGCTGGCCGAACTTGGCGCTGTCGGCGGCGATGACGATGTCGCACATCATGGCGATCTCGCAGCCGCCGCCCAGGGCGTAGCCGGCCACCGCGGCGATCACCGGCTTGCGGCAGCGGCCGATCCGCTCCCACGGCGCGATGAAGTCGTCGCGCACCACGTCGATGAAGCTCTTTTCCTGCATCTCCTTGATGTCGGCGCCGGCGGCGAAGGCCCGCTCGGAGCCGGTGATCACGATGGCGGCGATGTCGTCGGCGGCCTCGTAGCGGTCGAGCGCCTGGTTGAGCTCGCCGATCAGCGCGGCATTGAGGGCGTTGAGCGCCTTGGGCCGGTTGAACGTGATGAGGCCGACCCGGCCCTTGGTTTCGACGATGATGGTCTTGTAAGCCATGGTATCGCTCCCTTGAACGAACGCGGAGAGAGGCTCGAGCCTCTATCTTGGTGACAACGAAAATCGCACGGTGAGCGCCCCGTCGTCGCCCGAGACGACGATGCGCAGCACCTCGCTCTCGCGCGCAAAAGCCATGTCGCCGAGTCGCCGCCAGCCGAGCTCGGGCAAGGTCTGGACGTAGAACGCGACGACCTCGGCGCGAGTCAGCGCACCGGTGGCGTAGGCTTCGACGATGCGGCCCGATGGTTTGTCGAACACGACGCCGGCGTCGGCTTGCTCGGCCAACCCGGCGATCAACGGCAGGTCCTCGACGCCGGTGACGAAGTCCCGCGCGCCGCCCTGCGCGCCACCCTGCGCGTCAGCCTGCTCGGGCGCCTGGGCCCGCGCGGGCGCCGCCAACAGCACACCCATCGCGGCGTACACGAGATACCTCAGAGGCGTGCGCATGGACACCACCCTTCCCCGCGTCAACGTTGGCGGCGCGGGCAGTAGAACGTCGACCGGCCGGCCTGGACGATGCGGCGGATCGCGCCGCCACAGTCGCAACCAGGGCATGGCTCTCCGGCGCGATTGTAGACCGAGAAGCGATGCTGAAAGTAGCCCCTCTGGCCCGACGCCTGGACGTAATCGCGCAAGCTCGAGCCCCCGGCCTCGATCGCCGCGCGGAGCACCTCGCGCACCGCCGCGACCAGCCGAGCGGCGCGGCGCCGGCGCACCGTCGAGGCCATCCGGCGCGGCGAAGCTGCGGTCGACGGAGATCATGCGTCGGCTCGAGGGCCGGTTCGGCGAATATGTCGAGGGCTCGCGTAACCGGCAGCTACAAGAGCTTCGTCTGGAGTCTGACTCGGTGCTACTGGTCCCGCTGATATCGTTCGGTCGATATCTTGGCTACATGGTCCTGGGCCCAAAGGAAGGTGGGGAGGTCTTCGTGGAGGAGGAGAAGAGGTTGGTGCTGGCTGTAACCCCCGTCCTCTCGCTGGCCCTCGAGAAGAGCGACCTTGCCGAGGAGCTGAGGGAGATCAACCAGCGCCTCGTCGAAGCGGAGGAGGCGGAGCGCGCGAGGATCGCTCGAGACATTCACGATGGGCCGCTCCAGAACGCGATGCT
>JADFMW010000089.1 GCA_022563655.1 Pseudomonadota bacterium | reverse complement strand
CGCGCCGAAGGATTGCGGCAGCGCCGTGTCCTCGATCGTCAGCGCGGCGACGCCGGCCGTCTCGAGCTCCTCGACCGTGCGCTTGACGTTGAGCGCGTTGCCGTAGCCGTGGTCCGCATCGACCAGCAGGGGCAGGTTGCCGGCGCGGCAAATGCGGTGCGCCTGCTCGGCGAACTCGGTGAGCGTGAGCACGATCAGGTCGGGCGCCCCGAGAACAACCATCGACGCGACGGAGCCCGCGAACATGCCGACCTCGAAGCCGAGGTCCTCGGCGATGCGCGCGGAGATGGGATCGAATACCGAGCCGGGATGGATGCATCGGCGGCCGGCGAGGAGTGCTCGAAGCCGTTCGCGTCGTTCGGTCCAGCGCATTTTGGTGGCGGCCTCGTCGTTTCGCGGCAGCCGCACGCTAGCCTTCGGGTGCCGAAACCGCAACCGCGCCCCGGTGCCGGCGGTGCGAACACCGGTGCGAACACCGGTGCGAGCATCGGCATTTCCAGCGCGGCAGCGCATCGGGTATGCTGCGGGCGAAGCCCGGTGAAAGGCCAGTGATAAGGAGAGAGCATGACCGCCAAGGCGCCGATTACCGTCAACGGACGCAGCTACGCCTGGCCCGAGGCGCCGCTCGTCGTGGTCTGCATCGACGGCTCCGAGCCCGATTACATGGACCAGGCGATCGCCGCCGGGGCGATGCCCTGGCTGGCCGAGGCGCGCCCCCGGGGCACCGACCGCATCGCCGAGTGCGTCGTGCCGAGCTTCACCAACCCCAACAACCTGTCGATCGTCACCGGGGCGCCGCCCGCGGTTCACGGCATCGCCGGCAACTACTTCTACGACCGCGAGACCGGCGAGGAGGTCATGATGAACGAGCCCTCGCTGTTGCGCTGCGGCACCATCCTCGCGGCCTTCGCCGAGGCCGGCGCCGGGGTCGCCGTGGTCACGGCGAAGGACAAGCTGCGCCGGCTGCTCGGCCACCGGTTGAGCGGCGTCTGCTTCTCGGCCGAGAAGGCGGGCGACGCGACGCGCCAAGCGAACGGCATCGAGGGCGTGCCGGACATGGTCGGGCTGCCGGTGCCCTCGGTCTACAGCGCCGATCTCAGCGAGTTCATCTTCGCTGCCGGCGTCAAGCTCATGGAGCGCGAGCGCCCGGACATCATGTACCTCTCGACCACCGACTACGTGCAGCACAAGCACGCCCCGGGGACGCCCGACGCGAACGCCTTCTACGCCATGATGGACGGCTACTGGGCGCGGCTCGACGGCCTCGGCTGCACCGTGGCGCTGACCGCCGACCACGGCATGAACGCCAAGCACGACGGCGACGGCAGACCGCAGGTGATCTACCTGCAGGACCTGATGGACGACTGGTTCGGCAAGGACGCGGTGCGGGTGATCCTGCCGATCACCGACCCCTACGTGGTCCACCACGGCGCGCTCGGCTCCTTCGCCACCGCCTACCTGCCCGCGGCCATCGACGCCGCCGGGCTCGCCGCGCGGCTGGGCGAGGTCGAGGGCGTCATCTACGCCGCGCCAGGCGCCGCCGCTTGCGCCCGCTTCGAGCTACCCGAGGACCGCATGGGCGATGTCGTCGTCGTCTCCGGCAGGCAGGTAACGCTTGGCACCAGCGCCGCGAGGCACGACCTCTCGGGCCTCGACGCGCCGCTCAGGAGCCACGGCGGGACCACCGAGCAGAAGGTGCCGCTGATCGTCAACCGGCCGTCGCCGTCGCTCGCCGCCGACGCGCCGCTCAGGAACTTCGACATCTTCGACGTCGCGCTCAACCACGCAGGGGCCGCCGGATCGGAGCGCGGCGGCCGGGAACGAGGTACGCCGTGATCCAGGACCGGCTCGCAAGCTTCGTCGTTGGGCTGCGCGACGCCGACCTGCCGCCCGAGGTCCTCACGGCGGTCAGGCAATGCGTCGTCGATTGGTTCGCCGCCGCGTTGCCGGGCGGCGCCGAGGCGCCGGCCACGCTGCTGATCGGGGCGCTGGCCGATGAGCTGGGCCGGGGCCGCGCGATGCTGTTCCCGTCGGGCCTGTGCGCGCCGCTCCGGACCGCGGCGCTGATCAACGGCGCGGCCTCGCACACCACCGAGTTCGACGACATCTACCGCGACGCCATCTATCACCCGGGCACGGTGGTCATCCCGCCGGCGCTGGCCGCCGCCCAGACCCTGGGCGCCAGCGGCGCGGCCTTCGTGCGCGCCGTCGTCGCCGGCTACGAGGTGTCCAACCGCATCGGCGCCGCGGTCAACCCCGCCCACTACGCCTACTGGCACACCACCGGCACGGTCGGCCATTTCGGCGCGGCCGCCGCCGTCGCCTCGCTGCTCGGCCTCGACGCGGAGCAGACGGCGCACGCGCTGGCCACCGCCGCGACCATGGCGGCGGGCCTGCAACAGGCCTTCCGCGCCGACGCCATGAGCAAGCCGATGCACGCCGGCCAAGCGGCGGCGAACGGCGCGCTGGCGGCGATCTCGGCCGGCGCCGGCGTCACCGGCGCGGCCGAGATGCTCGAGGGCCGGCGCGGCTTCGGCGCGGCGATGAGCGACGATCCCGACTGGTCGGGCGCCGTCGCCGACCTGGGCCGCGTCTTCACCATCGTCGAGACCACGCACAAGGCTTACACCTCGTGCGGCCACGGCCACGCGGCCATCGACGCCATGCTGCATTTGCGCGAGCGCCACGGGCTCGGCGCCGGCGACGTCAAACGCATCACCGTCGGCACCTACGGCGCGGCGCTCGAGGTGACCGGCGGCATGGACCCGAAGAGCGCCTTCGAATGCAAGTTCAGCACGCCGTACTGCGTGAGCGTCGCGCTGCTCACGGGCCGCGTCCGCGGCGAGGCGTTCAGCGCGCGCTGGCTCGGCGATCCCGGCCTGCGCGACGTGATGGCACGGATCGAGATGACGCTCGACGCCGAGGCCGACGCCGCCTTCCCGCAGCGGCGCGGCGCGCTGGTCGAGGTCGAGACCACCTCGGGCGAGCGCTTCAGCCACCGCTCTCTTACACGAAAGGGCGACCCGGACGACCCGCTGAGCGAGGAGGAATTGACCGAGAAGTACTGGGAATCGGCCGCGCCGGTGATCGGCCGCGACGCCGCCGAGACCCTGCTCGCCGCACTATGGGAGGTCGACCGCCTCGCCGACATGGCCGACCTGCCCTTCGTGCCGCCGCGACCGGCGGCCGCGCGCGTCGTCTAACTGGGGACAGTATACAGTTTTTGGTTATCTCGGCCGGCGACTAAAATTATATACGACGCTAAAACTATATAACGGCGCTAAACCATATACTGTCCCCAATTTTCCCCTCGACACCACCGAAGCCGTAAGCCACCGGAATGGTGTTCCAGTCGGTTAGGTTCTTCCGTGGGATAAAGTTGTCGTTGAAGCTACAGGGCGAGAGCTTCGTGAGCGGGCTGACGTAACGGACGTCGATCGGCGACAGGCGTTCGCCGAGCCCGCAGGTGCGGAACTCCAATGAAAACTTTTCCCAGTGCGCCGGGCCTTGATAATGCGCCGGGCCTTGATAATGCGCCGGGCCTTGATAATGCGCCGGGCCTTGATAATGCGCCGGGCCTTGATAGCCCCGGTGATCGGCGCCACCGGCAATACCTGCGCCGGCTCCGGCGAACGTGAACAGACTCGCCACGGCGAGCATCCTGAAAATGCTTGTTACTGGCATTCGTGCCTCTTCTGTAGTGATCTATGGCGTGATCTATGGCGTGATCTATGGCGTGATCTATGGCGTGATCTATGGCGTGATCTATGGCGTGATCTATGGACGGTCGATCGGGACGTCGGTCGAATTACGGTCCCGGGGCGACGCCGAGGGCGCCGCAGCGAACCGGATAATGCCACTAACAACAGCAAAAAGCAAATGAATTCTGAGTATTCTTAAATAACATCGATATAGATGGTTAATAATCGCAATTATCGTAAAAATTAGCGATTAAGAATAATAGTGAACAAGCGGCGGGGCGCAAAGCGGCGGAGACGGGTCCTCGGGAGCACGCCGGATCGGGCGGCGGGCGGATTGCCGCCGCCGCCGCATCGTGCTAACCGTGCGCCACTCGAACCGCCGAGCCGCTGAACCCTCGCCCAAGCGGAACCCTCGCCCAAGCACGAGAGCAGCGCCATGTCCGATCGTATCCTCACCCGGCGCGACGGCGAAATCGCGACCGTCGTCCTCAACGCGCCCGAAAAGCTCAACGCGCTCAATACGGAAAGCTGGCTGCGCCTCGAAGCGGCGATGGCCGAGCTGTCGGCCGACGACGACCTGCGTTGCATCGTCTTGCGCGGGGCCGGCGACAAGGCGTTCGCCGCCGGCGCCGACATCACCGAGTTCGTCTCCGCGCGGAGCGACGCCGAGAGCGCCAAGGCCTACGGCCTGATGGTCGCGCACACCATGGAGACCGTCGCCCAATGCCGGCACCCGACGATCGCCCTGATACAAGGCGCCTGCGTCGGCGGGGGGCTCGAGATCGCCGCGTGCTGCGACTTGCGCATCTGCGGCGCTACGAGCCGCTTCGGCATTCCCATCAACCGCCTCGGGCTGGTCATGGCGCACTCCGAGTTCAAGATGCTGCTCGGCCTCGTGGGCCACGCGACGGCGCTCGAGATTCTTCTCGAAGGGCGGATCTTCGGCGCCGAGGAGGCGAGGGAGAAGGGCTTGGTCAACCGCGTCGCGCCCGACGATCGGGTCGAGGAGGAGGCCTACGCGGCCGCGCGGCGGATTGCCGCCGGCGCGCCCCTGGTTGCGCGCTGGCACAAGAAGTTCGCGCGCCGCCTCGGCGACCCCGCGCCCTTGAGCGAAGCCGAGATCGACGAAGGGTTCGCCTGCTTCGAGACCGAGGATTACCGGATCGGCACCCGCGCGTTCGTCGACAAGAAGACTCCCTCCTTCAAGGGCCGCTGACGATGCCGGCCGCACCGTCGGGCCAGCTCTCGTCGGGCCCGCTCTCCGGGCTCAAGGTCTTCGAACTCTCCCACATCATGGCCGGACCGGTTTGCGGCCTGATGCTGGCCGACATGGGCGCCGACGTCGTCAAGGTCGAGAAGTTTCCCGACGGCGACGATTCGCGGCGCTTCCTGCCGCCCGACGTGGACGGCGAATCCGCCGCCTTCATGATTGTCAACCGCAACAAGCGCGGCATCGTCGTCAACCTCAAGCACGAGGACGGCAAGGCGGTGCTGAGGCGGCTGCTGGCCACGGCCGACGTCGTCATCGAGAACTACCGGCAGGGCACCATGGAGCGCCTCGGGCTGGGGTACGAGACGCTCAAGGCCGACAATCGCGGACTGATCTATTGCGAGATTTCGGGCTTCGGCCGCACCGGCCCCTACCGCGACCGCGGCGGCTTCGACCTCATCGCCCAGGGCATGAGCGGGCTCATGAGCATCACCGGCGAGGGACCGGGCCGCCCGCCGGTCAAGGTCGGCGCGCCCGTCACCGACATCACCGCCGGCATCCTCGCCGCCATGGGAGTGCTCGCGGCCTGCCTCCACCGCCGCGAAACCGGCCACGGGCAGCGCGTCGATACCTCGCTGTTCGAGGCGGGAATCGTGCACAGCTACTGGCAATCGGCGATCTGCCTGGCGACCGGCGAATCTCCCGGCCCGTTGGGATCGGCGCACCCATTGACCGCGCCCTACCAGGCGTTCGAGACCGCCGACGGCTGGATCACCCTCGGCGCCGCCAACCAGGCCACCTGGCTGCAGCTCCTGACGGTCCTCGACGCCCCCGAGGTGGCCGCAGACCCGCGCTACGCCGACAACGCCGGGCGCATGGCGAACCTGCCCGCGCTGGTCGAGGCGCTGAACCGCGCCTTCCGCGCCCGCACCGCCGCCGAGTGGCTCGAGCGCCTGGAGGCGGCGGGCGTCCCCGCCGGGCCGGTCTTGAGCATCGGCGAGATGCACGCCGATGCGCAGACCCTCGCCCGCGCCATGATCGTCGAGGCGCCCCACGGCCGTCTCGGCCCGGTCAAGACCCTCGGCGCGCCGGTCAAGTTCTCCGAGACCCCGGCCGCCGTGCGGCGCGGCGCGCCGATGCTCGGCGAGCACACCCGCGAGGTCCTCGCCGAGCACGGCTACGCGCCGGCCGAGATCGACAAGCTGGCCAAATCGGCCGCGATCATCGCCGCCTGAGCACAGGGCGCGTGTCGGGCGCGCCCGGCGAGCGCGGCGGCCTAAACCGCCGGCGATAGCCGCCGACACCGCCACGATAAAGCGGCGAGTGGGTCTACCAGATCGTCGATGAGGCCCGACGCTCTCGGAGACTAATCTTACGCCGCCAAGGCTAGACGTCCGGGGTTCTTGTTCAAGCCCCCGTCCTTGAAATCTATATCTTTATCGGTATATGTTCGGTAGATGCAGTGGCGTGTCGAGGTTCTGAACGAGACCGTCCGGGCCGAGATCGAAGCCTTGCCAGCCGATATTCGTGCGCGGCTCGCCCGCATCGTAGACTTGATCGAAACGCTTGGCCTTCACAAGGTGCGGGAGCCGCACGTCAAACCGCTTGGCAGCAAGCTGTGGGAGATGCGAATGAAAGGCAGAGACGGGATTGCCCGCGCGATCTACGTCACAGCCCATGAGCGCCGCGTGGTCATCCTGCATGCCTTCGTGAAGAAGACCCGTAAGACGCCGCGCCGCGCCGTTGAACTTGCGTTGGCCAGAGCCAAGGAACTGCAGCAATGACCATTCCATTCCGCGAACTGAAGAAGCGGTGGATGAAGGACCCCGCCTTCCGCAAGGAGCATGACGCCCTCGAACCCGAGTTTGCGGTGGCGCGGCAACTCATCGAGGCCCGCACCCGCGCCGGGCTCACGCAACAGGAGCTGGCCGACCGCATGGGCACGACCCAGCCCGTCATCGCCCGCCTCGAGAGCGGCCGGCAGAAGCCGACGACCAAGACCTTGGAGCGGTTCGCGAAGGCCACGGGAAGCAAGGTCGAGATCCGCTTGGTGGCGGCAGGTTAGCCGCCTGAACGCGGAACTCGGCCGGACGACCGCTGAAAACCCCCGGGGTACGATGTCGCGGTGCGCCCGCCTTGCTGATCAGGGCGCGACTTCGCGGCGCCGCCGCGCCGCTATCGCCAGGATAAGCGGGCCCAGCCCCACCGCCGCGCCGAGGGAGATAAAGGCGACGCCCCACGAAATCGCGGTGGCGCCGCCGCCGGTTTCGTCGAGCACGACGCCGAAGAGTAGCGGACCAAAAAAACCGCCGGTGAAGCCGCTGACCGAATGGACCGCCAGCGCCGCGCCGAGGCGGCCCGGCGGCGCCGCCTGCACCGTGCCCGTCGTCAGGGCCGCCGATTCGCCCTGCACGGCGAGGCTGTAGACCAGCGTGAAGGCGACGACCCAGCCATAGGGCAGGGCCGCGGCGAAGCCGATGCCGAACGCCATCGCCGCCGACACCGCCATGATGATGGCGATGACGCGGCGCCGGCCGAAGCGGCTCGCCGCCTCGCCGCCGGCCAGGCTGGCGCCGACCGCAAGCAGCGCGCCGAGCGCCGCCGCGTGGGTCGGCGTCAGTCCGCCGCCCCCGTTCGCCGCATGGCTGAAGGCCAGGAAGGCGACGATCCACGCGCGCAGGCCAAGCAACTCCCACGCATGAACGCCATAGCTCAGGACATAGCCCATGACGGCGCGGTCGCGCAGCACCGGCCCAACGTCGAGGAAATGGGTCGGGGCCTCCGGCGCCGCCGGCTCGACGGGGCGGAGGAGCAGGCCGACCAGCATTAGCGCGGCCGTTGACGCGCTCGCCGTGATCCAGAAGACCGTCCGCCAGCCGAAAATCTGCTGGACTTCCCCCGCCGTCACGTACGAAGCCGCGACGCCGAAGCCGAAACAGGCGGTGTAGGTGGCGATGGCGCGGCCCTGGTTGGGGCCGTCGTAGCGGTCGATCAGGACGCGCAGGCCCGGCATGTAAACGCCGGCAAACCCGGCCCCGGCAAGCGACCGGAACGCCATGGCCGTCCAGAACCCTTCGGCGAACAGCGCGAAGCCGGCTGCCGAGAGCGCGATCGTCGCCGCGCCGGTCATGTAGATCGGCCGGGCGTCGATGCGGTCGGTCAGACCGACGAGGACCGGCACCGCCAACGTATAGCCGGCGAAGAAGATGCCGGAGATCCAACCGAGTTCGGTGCTGGAGAGCGCCCACGCTTGGCCGAAATACGGCAGCAACGACGCGAAGGCGAAGACATCGAGTGTCGTCAGCACCTCGCCCAGGCACATGACCGAGATGAGCGCGGCCGGGGTGGTGATGCGCGCCATGGCCTCAGTCTTAGCACAACGGCTCGATATGGCCCGGGTGTTGCTCGACGCAATCGACCTCCAACCGGAGTCCGCGCCCCGTTACCCCAGCGCCGTCTGCAGGACCCGAGCGACGTGCAGGGCCTCGCGGCCGGCGCCGTCGCGGATCTGCTGGCGGCAACTGGTGCCGTCGGCGACGATGAGATCGTCGGGGGCGGCGGCGCGCACCGCCGGCAGCAGCGAGAGCTCGGCCATCGCGAGCGAGAAGTCGTAGTGCTCCGCTTCGTAGCCGAACGCGCCGGCCATGCCGCAGCAACTCGTGGCGATCATCTCGACCTCGAGGTCGGGGATCAGGCGCAGCACGTCCTCGACGCCCGCCATCAGCCCGAACGCCTTCTGGTGACAGTGGCCGTGCACCAGCGCCCGCTTCGCCTCGACGGGCTTCAGGCGCAAGCTCAGACGCCCGGCTGCGGCCTCTTGCGCCAGGAACTCCTCGAGCAGCACGGCCGCGGACGCGAGCGCGGCGCTGGCGGCGCCGGGCAGCAAGGCCGGCAGCTCGTCGCGCAACGTGAGCAGACAGGCGGGCTCGAGGCCGACCACGGGTAAGCCGCGCTCGACCGCGGGCGCCAGCGCATCGAGCAAGCGCCGAGCCTCGCGGCGCGCCTCGTCCACCAGGCCGGCGGACAGGAACGTGCGGCCGCAACACAGCGGGCGGCCGCCGTCGCGCGGCCTGGCCGCGTGGACCCGGCAGCCCGCGGCGGCGAGCACGGCGAGGGCGGCGCGGGCGTTCTCGGGCTCGAAGTAGGTGTTGAACGTATCGGCAAACAGCACGACCTCGCGCTCGTCCGTGCCGGCGGCCGCGCCGGCGGCCGCGCCCTTGGCCGCGCCATCGGTCTCGGCATCGGTCTCGCTGGGCCGGAAGTAATCGCGCCGCCAGCGCGGCAGGGCGCGCCGCGCCGTGACGCCGACCGCGCGCTCGAGAAGCCGCGCCGCGCCGGGCACGCGCTCGCGCAGGTTCGACAGCGGCGCCAAGGCCGCCGCCCACGGCGCGTAGCGCGGCAGGTAGGCGAACATGCGTTCGCGCGGCGGCAGCGGCCGGCGCCTTCGCTCGTGCGCCAGCACCTCGATCTTCATGCGCGCCATATCGACGCCGGTCGGGCATTCGCGCTTGCAGCCCTTGCACGAGACGCACAACGACAGCGACTCGCGCATCTCATCGGAGGCCAGCGCGTCGGGCCCCAGCTGGCCGCTCAAGGCGAGCCGCAGCACGTTCGCCCGGCCCCGGGTGACGTGCTTCTCGTCGCCGCTCACCAGGTACGACGGGCACATCACGCCCGCGTCCCGTTTGCGGCAGGCGCCGTTGTTGTTGCACATCTCGACGGCGCCCGAGAAGCCGCCCCACGCCGACCAGTCGAGCGCCGTGTCGAGCTGCCGCGGGCGGTAGTCGGGGCGGTAACGGAACAGGCTGCGGTCGTCCATCCTCGGCGCGCGGACGATCTTGCCGGGATTGAACAGCGCGATCGGGTCGAAGGCGTCCTTGATCTCCTCCAGCGCCCGCACGATGCGCGGGCCGAACATCTGTTCGTGGAACTCCGAGCGCACCAGGCCGTCGCCGTGTTCGCCCGAGTGCGAGCCCTTGTACTCGCGCACCA
>JADFMW010000088.1 GCA_022563655.1 Pseudomonadota bacterium | reverse complement strand
AACATCACGTAGTAGACGAAGGCCCCGCCGGCGAAGAACAGGATCGGCGTGAGCACGAGGAACGGCAGGAACGCCCCCTTCTCGTGCTTGTACAGGCCGGGCGCGACGAACATCCAGATCTGGGCGGCGACGAACGGAAAGGAGACGAACAGAGCGCTGAATAACGCCACCTTGACCTGGGTGAAAAACGCCTCGTGCAAGGCCGTGTAGACCATCATCCGGTCGGTATGCCCCAGCGACTGGTAGATCTGGAACAGAGGCTCCACCAGGAAGTTATAAACGTCCTGGGCGAAGTAGAAGCCGACCATGAACAAAACCAGGATCGCGACGATCGAGCGGATCAGGCGGGTGCGCAGCTCGATCAGGTGCTCGAGCAGAGGCGCCTTGCTCTCGTCGATGTCCTTGACCACGGCTCAGCCGGCGGCCTGGGTTTTGGCCGGCGTCCCGGCCTCTCCGGCGGCCTGGGTTTTGGCCGGCGTCCCGGCCTCTCCGGCGGCCTGGGTTTTGGCCGGCGTCCCGGACTCGCCGGCGGCCTGGGTTTTGGGCGCCTGCCCGGCCTCGGCCGGCTTGTCGGCTTGCGGTTCCGGTTCGGACGACGCCATATCGTCAGCCATATCGTCAACCATATCGTCAGCCGGCAGCTCTTCGGTCTCGCCCCCGGGCGGCGGCGGCTCGATAGAATGCTCCGGGGCGCCGGTCTGATCGATCGCGTCGCCGAGCTCTTTCTCGACGTCGAACGTGGCGACCGACTCGACCTCCTTTTTGATATCGTCGACCCCGGCCTCGCGCACCATATCGTCGATGCTGCCCTGGAACTCGCGGGCCATCGCCCGCGCCTTGCCGGCCCACTGGCCGATCACGCGCAGAATCCGCGGCAGGTCCTTCGGCCCGACGACGATCAAGGCGATCATCGCCACGACCACCAGTTCCCACCAGCCGATGTCAAGCATGGCCGATGTCAAGCATGGCCGATGTCACGCATGGCCGCTCACGTCCATGGCATTGCGCCCCGCGACCGTGGAGGGATTAGCCCTGGGCAGCCTCGTCCTTCTTGACGGTGGCGTCGGCCGCGGTAGTCGCGGTGCCCTGAGTGTCCTGATCGATCGCCTTGGGCGGCGTCTCGGCGTCATCGTCTTCCTTCATCCCGGATTTGAACGCCTTGATGCCCTTGGCCATGTCGCCCATCAGGCTGGGAATCTTTCCGCGGCCAAACAGCAGCAGAAGAACCACCAGTACGATCAACCAGTGCCAAATACTGAAAGTGCCCATCGAATCGCTCCTAACCTCGCTCATCGGGCCGCGCGAAAGCCGGCGCATGATGTCAGAAAGCGGGGGAGCGCGCAACACGGCCCCCGGACCTGAACGCGCCGCCCGAACGCGCCGCCCGAACGCGCGCCATATGCGCGCCGGATACGCCTATTTTAACGATTTAGGTGCGTCGCAGGGAAAAACAAAGACCTGGCTGGAATCCAGCACGACCGAGATGCGCGCCCCCGGCTCGGGCGCGGTGGGTCCCGGCAGGCGGGCGCGCACCGCGCGGCCGTCCCCATCGAGGCGCAGATCGACGATGCTGCTGTGGCCGAGCGGGTGGACCGCGACGACCGTCGCCGCCACGGCTCGCTCGGCGGCGCCCTTGGCGATGCGCAGCGCCTCGGGCCGGATCAGGACGTCGACGCGCTCGCCGTCGGCGATGCCATCGGCGGCGAGCGGGCCGAACGGGCTGGCCACGGCGCCGCCCTCGGCGGTCCCGTGAAACCTATTGACGTCGCTGAGAAAAGTGGCGATGAACACGTCGCCGGGCGCGCGGTAGACCTCGTCCGGCGGTCCTTGCTGGAGAATGCGGCCGGCGCGCATCACGGCGATGCGGTCGGCCATGTACATGGCCTCCTCCGGGTCGTGGGTAACCAGCAGCGTCGAGATCCCCTCCGCCTCGAGCAGCTCGAGGGTCTCGTCGCGCACCCGGTCGCGCAGCCGGATGTCGAGGCCCGAGAACGGCTCGTCGAGCAACAACAGCCCCGGCTTTGGCGCCAGCGCCCGGGCCAGCGCGACGCGCTGCTGCTCGCCGCCCGAAAGGACGTGGGGGTAGCGCCCGGCGTGCTCGGCCATGCCGACGCGCTCGAGCATCTCGAGGGCCGCCGCCCGGCGCGCCGCCGACGAACCGCCGAGCCCGAAGGCGACGTTGCCGGCGACGCTCAGGTGGGGGAACAGGGCATAGTCCTGGAACACCATGCCGACGCCGCGCGCCTCGGGCGGCAGCAACGCGCCGGGCCGCGAGGCCTCCCGGCCGTTGATGATCACGCGGCCCGCTTGCGGCTCCTCGAGCCCGGCGGCGATGCGCAGCAGCGTCGTCTTGCCGCAGCCCGACGGCCCCAGGAGGCAGACGACCTCGCCCTCGGCGACGCGCAGATCGACCGATGCGACCGCCGTGACGTCGTCGTAAGCGTGGCTCACTCCCTCGAAGACCAAGGCGTCCATGGCGCGGCTCTCAGATCGCCTGGCGGCCCGGCCGCGAGCGCGCGATCACCGCGGTCAGCAGCACCACCGGCACCACGCCCGCGGCGACGATGGCGAGCGCCGCGGGCGCCGCTTCGGCAAGCTGCTCGTCCGAGGCCAGCTCGAAGGCGCGCACGGCGAGCGTGTTGAAGTTGAACGGGCGCATGATCAGGGTCGCCGGCAGCTCTTTCATGACGTCGACGAAGACCAGAATAGCCGCCGTCAAGAGGCCGCCCGAGATGAGCGGCGCGTGCACCCGCGCGAGCGTCGCGGCGGGGCCGAGGCCAAGCGTGCGCGCCGCCCCGTCCATCGTCGGCGTGACCTTGCCGAGGCTCGCCTCGACGGTGTTGAACGAGACCGCGAGGAAGCGCACGAGGTAGGCGAACATGAGCGCCACCAGCGTGCCGCTCAAGACGAGCCCGGTCGAGACGCCGAATACCGCCTGCATCGACGCGTCGATCCGGTTATCCAGCCAGGCGAGCGGCAGCAGGACGCCAACCGCGATGACCGAGCCCGGGGCGGCGTAGCCCAGGCTGGCGAGACGCGCCGACAGGCCGATCACCGGGCCCGGGCGCAGGCGCAGGCCGTAGGCCAGGACCAGGGCGACCGCCACCGCCAGCGCCGCCGCCGCCGCGGCGAGCAGCATGCTGTTCGCCACGAGGCCGAGAAAGCGCGCGTCGACCACGGCGCCCGCCGTCTCCACGGTCCAGGCGAGCAGTTGCCCGCCGGGCAGCAGGAAGCCGAGGAAGACCGGCACGAAGCAGGCCAGGAACGCGGCGGCCGCGCGGCGCCCGCGCAGCCGGTAGCGCGGCAGCGCCCGGTAGCGGCGCGAGGTGTGGTGGAATCTCCGGCGCCCGCGCGCGCTGCGCTCGAACAGCACCAGCACAAGGATGAACAGCATCAGAAAGGCCGAAAGCTGGGCCGCCGCCGTCGCGTCGCCGAGGCCGAACCAGGTCCGGAAGATGCCGGTGGTGAAGGTCGGAACCGCGAGGTGCTCGACGGCGCCGAAGTCGCTCAGCGCCTCCATCAGCGCCAGCGCCACGCCGGCGACGATCGCCGGCCGCGCGAGGGGCAGCGCGACGTCGCTGAAGCTGCGCCACGGGCCGCGTCCGAGGGTGCGGCTGATCTCGATGACGCACACCGACTGCTCGAGGAAGGCGGCGCGCGCCAACAGATACACATAGGGGTAGAGCACCAGCGACATCATCGCCGCGGCGCCGCCCAGCGAGCGGACCTCGGGGAACCAGTAATCGCCCCGTCCCCAGCCAAAGGCCTCGCGCAGGGCGCTTTGCAGCGGGCCGGCGAACTCGAACAGGGCCCCGTAGGTATAGGCGACGACGTAGGTCGGCACGGCGAACGGCAGGAGCAGCGCCCACTCGAATACGCGCCGGCCGGGAAACCGGCACATGGTCACGAGCCACGCGACGCCGACGCCGATCAAGAGCGTGCCCGTCCCCACGCCCAGCATCAGCCACAGCGAGTTGGCAACGTAGGTCGCGAGCACGGTCTCGGCGAGGTGGCGCCAGACCTCGCCCGCGGGCGCGAAGACGCTGCCAAGCACCACCAGCACCGGCACCGAAACCAGCGCCGCGATCGAGGCGGCGGCAAAGGTCCAGCCGCTCGGCCGCAGCCGGCCGAGGAGGTCCGTTATGCCGCGTGGACGGGGCGATGGTATGGCGACCGACAAGGGCCCTTCTCTCTCCTATGGCGAGCCGTGGTAACTCAAACACATCCCCCGGCCACGCCGCGACGCCCCACGGCAACCTACGCACGGGAGAGATGTCCCTTCGGCGCCGGGGGTCGGCAACCCGAGGCCAGGCGCCGTCGGGTAGCGGCGGCCGCCGCGCCCCGCCCCGCGATCCTCGCTCGAGGCCGCACCGGCTTTACTCCGCCCGCGTTCGTCGCGCAACCCGCACGTACACCGGCAGCGCGCCAAGCCGTGGCTTTGGTCTCATCGTGCCCCGCAGCCAAACCCGAAGGCCCTGCTGCGGCATCATGGTGGCGCACCGGAATTCATGCAGCACTGGCATTCATGCAAACGACCGTAGATTACCCGTTGCGAAACTGATGATTGAGAATGATTATCATTATTGATTGCCCCGCGTCAAGCTCATGGCTCGATGCACCCAGCGCACCGATCCCTCGATCGTTCACGGCAATACCGGCTCGCCGATGGGCGGAGTAATTGGGGACATTAATTGGGTGCAGTATATAGTTATTGGTTATCTCGGACGACGCTAAACTATCGGGGCTAAACTATATACTATCCCCAATTTCGTACGCGTAACCGAAGCGGAAAACGCCCTGGATGATCGGCATCCGTCGGCCGGTCTGACCACTGTTTGATCCGCCTCGGGCGATGGTCGAAATCGGCCACCACGTTCCTCTGCCCGGCGCGCAAATCCGCCGCCATCGGTCCGATCGAGGGCGGCGGCCGCCTCGGCGAGGAAAAATTTGAGCCGCTTCCCTTGCTGTTTTTCCGTTGGGTGACAAGCCGTTAGGCTCTTACCGCAGCCGCAATGAGCCACGCAGTACTGGACACACATCATTAATTAACCTATTTCTATAACGATGAGATATACTCTGTCAGAGCATATCTGTGGACCAGGGATAGGATAACGGTATCCGCCAATGACCCTAGCATCCGAGTTGAGCTTCACGCCGGAGGTCGCGCGCGCCACGGCCCCGATCCACCAGCGCGTCAAGGCGGTCATTCCCGACATCGAATGGCCCGTCCATGCGCCATACGTGGACGCGATCAACCGGCTCAAGCAGGAACGCAACGCGGTTATCCTGGCGCACAACTACCAGGCGCCGGAGATCTTCCATTGCGTCGCCGATATCGTCGGCGATTCGCTGGCGCTGGCGAGAAAGGCCGCGAAAACCCGCGCCGACATCATCGTCATGGCCGGCGTGCACTTCATGGCCGAGACGGTCAAGCTGCTGAACCCCGAGAAGACGATCCTGATTCCCGATCTCATGGCCGGCTGTTCGCTGGCGGCCTCGATCACCGGCGCGGACGTGCGCCTCATGCGCGAGAAGTATCCCGGCGCGCCGGTCGTCACCTACGTCAACACCTCGGCCGAGGTCAAAGCCGAATCGGACATTTGCTGCACCTCGGGAAACGCGGTCGAGGTCGTCGAATCGCTGGGCGCCGAGCGCGTCATTTTCCTCCCCGACGAGTATCTCGCCCGCTATGTCGCCGGCCAGACCTCGACCGAGATCATCTACTGGCGCGGTCACTGCGAGGTGCACGAGCGCTTCACGGCCCGGGAGCTTGAGGACTATCGCGAGCAGTTCTCCGACATCGTCATCATCGCCCATCCCGAATGCCCGCCCGATGTGCTCGAGACGGCCGACTTCGTGGGATCGACCGCCCGCATGATCGACTACGTGGGGCGCGAGCGGCCGCCACGGGTGCTGCTGGTCACGGAATGCACGATGAGCGACAACGTCGCCGTGGAGTACCCCGAGATCGACTTCATCCGGCCGTGCAACCTGTGCCCGCACATGAAACGCATCACCCTGGCCGGGATTTTCGATTCCCTGTGCCGCCTTGAACCGACGGTGGAGATCGAGCCGGCCACGGCGGCGCGGGCGCGGGTGGCGGTCGAGCGCATGCTCGCCCTCGGCGGGTAGGCGCTTCCCTTGCCTGTGGCGCGACCCCGCCGGGCGCGGCCACGCAGCCGCGGCGCTGGAGCCGCCGCGGCCGCGTCGTCGCTTCCTCGCCGGGATGGCGGGATGACCGAGGCCGCAGAGGGACGCCCTGAGCTCCTGCCGCTGATCTACGAAGCCACCGTCCGCGGCGCGCTGCTCGAGGATCTGGGACTCGCCGGCGACCTCACCAGCGACAGCGTGGTCGCCGCCGGCGCGTCGGCCCGCGCGCGGTTCGTGGCGCGCCGCCCCGGGCGGGTGGCCGGTCTCGGGGTGGCGCTTTCGGCGTTCACCTTGCTCGATTCCTCGCTCAAGGTCGAGACCACGCGGCCCGACGGCACGGACGCGCCGCAAGGCGCGACCCTGGCGTTGGTCGAGGGGCCGGCGCGGCCGCTGCTGGGGGCCGAACGGACGGCGCTCAATATCGTCTGCCGCCTGAGCGGCATCGCCACCGCGACCCGCGATATCGTCGCCGCGATCGGCGATTATCGGGCCCAGATCACGTGCACCCGCAAGACCACGCCGGGCCTGCGCGCGCTCGAGAAGTACGCGGTCCGCGTCGGCGGCGGTGTCAACCACCGCTTCGGCCTCGACGACGCGGTGCTCATCAAGGACAACCATCTCGCCGTCGCCGGCGGCATCGAGCCGGCCGTCGCCCGGGTGCGCGCGCGGGTCGGCCACATGGTCAAGATCGAGGTCGAGGTCGACACCCTCGAGCAGCTCGCCGAGCTGCTGCCCCTCGGCGTCGACGCCGTGCTGCTCGACAACATGTCGCCGGACACCCTGCGCCGAGCCGTGCGCCTGGTCGACGGCCGCATGATCACCGAAGCCTCGGGTGGCATCACGCCCGAGAACGTGCGCGACGTCGCCGCCGCCGGCGTCGACATGATATCGCTCGGCTGGCTCACCCACAGCGTGAAGAGCCTGGATATCGCGCTCGAGGTCGAGATCGCCTAGCCTCGGCCGGGCGCTCCGGACGCTCCGGGCGCTCTCCGGGCGCTCTCCGGGCGCTCTCCGGGCCAATCGGCGAGGCGCGTCAGACCAGGCGGCTGGCCGTGAAGCCGATGATGGCGCCGATCACTAAGTCGAATAGGACGATGGCGACAGCGGTGAGCGACGTGGTCTCGAGCGCCGCGCGCATCACGAACCACAGGTAGACGCGTAGGTAGATGAACGTGGCCAGCACAACTAGACCGCCGCCCTCCCCGAGCTCGTTGCCGCCGGCGCTGATCAAGGCCGCCAATAGGTTCAGCAGCACCTGCGGCACGTTCGCCCAGTTGTAGGCGATGATGAGCGGGATATAGCGGCCGCCGAGTCCGAGCAGGCGCGTAATCAGGATGGCGGCGATCGGAAACGCCGCCCACATGACCGCGTAGGCGACGATCCACACCACGATCGCCCTGCCGAAACCGACCGGCTCGCCCCGGGCCGCGAGATCGAGCGCGAGCAGGACGGCGAAGCCGGGCGCCACCAGGACCGCGGCGAAGAACGAGCGCCAGAACCCGGTGATCGAGACGTCGAACCAGGCCATCCCGCCCGCGTCGAAGCGCATGAGGCGCCACGCGCCGTAAAGCGCCGCGACGACCTCGCGCGCGCTCGGCATCAGGCGGGGAAGTAGGCGTCGAGCACGGCGGCGTAGATGTCGGTCAGCGCGTGCAGGTCGGCCGCGGCAACGCGCTCGTCGGCCTTGTGCATGGTCTGTCCGACAAGGCCGAACTCGGCAACCGGGCAGTAATCCTTGATGAAGCGCGCGTCCGAGGTGCCGCCGGCGGTGCCGAGCTCGGGCCTGGCGCCAAGGACGCGCTCGACCGCGCCGACGATCAGCTCGCTCAGGGCGCCGGGCGGCGTCAGGAACGCCTCGCCGGTGACGAGGATCTCGAGCTCGTGCGCCCCGGCGTGGGCGGCGCAGCAATCGCGCAACCACGCCGCCAGGCCGTCGCCGGTGTGACGGTCGTTGAAGCGGACGTTGATGGTGGCCCGCGCCCGCGCGGGGATCAGGTTCTCGGCCGGGTTGCCGACGTCGACCGTCGTCACCTCTAGGTTCGACGGCTCGAAGTGCTCGCTGCCCTCGTCGAGCGGCTTCGCGGTCAGCGCCGCAAGCGTCTCCATAAGCCTCGGGATCGGGTTGTCGGCGCGGTGGGGATAGGCGACGTGGCCCTGGGCACCGAGCACGGTGAGCCGGCCGGTGATCGAGCCGCGGCGACCGATTTTCACCGTCTCGCCGAGCCGCGCCGGGTTGGTCGGCTCGCCCACCAGGCAGGCGTCGATGCGCTCGCCGTTGGCCGCCATCCACTCGAGCACCTTGCGCGTGCCGTTGATCGCCGGCCCTTCCTCGTCGCCGGTGATGAGCAGGCTGATCGAGCCCTCGAAGCCGGCGCTCCGCGCACCGAGGAAACGCGCCGCGGCGGCGGCGAAGCAGGCGAGCGCGCCCTTCATGTCGGCCGCCCCGCGGCCCCAGAGCACGCCGTCGATCAGTTCGCCGCCGAACGGATCGACGGTCCACGCCGCCTCCTCGCCCACCGGCACCACGTCGGTGTGGCCGGCGAAGCAGAAGTTCGGCGCCGCCCGGCCGATGCGGGCGTAGAGGTTGTCGACGTCGGGCGTGCCCGGCTCGGAGAACGTGAGCCTGTGACACGCGAACCCGAGGCCCTCGAGCTCGGCCTCGGCGATCGCCAGCGCGCCGGCGTCCTCGGGCGTTACGCTGGGACAGCGGATCAGCCGCTGGGCGAGTTCGACCGGGTCGATGGGCCGCGGCTCGCTCACGCGCGCAGCAGCTCGTTGATCGAGGTCTTGGCGCGGGTGCGCTCGTCGACGCGCTTGACGATCACGGCGCAGTACAGGCTCGGCCCGTCGGGTTTCGCGCCGGGCATCGCGCCCGGCACCACCACCGAGTAGGCCGGCACCCGTCCGTAGTGGATCTCGCCCGTCGCGCGATCGACGATCCGGGTCGAGGCGCCGATGTAGACGCCCATCGACAGCACCGAGCCGGTCTCGACGATGACGCCCTCGGCGACCTCGCTGCGGGCGCCGATGAAGCAGTCGTCCTCGACGATCACCGGCTCGGCCTGAAGCGGCTCGAGCACGCCGCCGATGCCGGCGCCGCCGGAGATGTGGCAGTTCTTGCCGATCTGGGCGCAGCTTCCCACCGTCGCCCAGGTGTCGATCATGGCGCCGCTGTCGACATAAGCGCCGACGTTGACGAAGCACGGCATCAACACCACCCCGGGGCCGATGTAGGCCGAGCGGCGCACCACGCACGACGGCACCGCGCGGAACCCCGCGGCGCGGAAGCGCGCCTCGTCCCAGCCGGCGAACTTCGACGGCATCTTGTCGAACCACGGCGTGCCCTCGCCCGGACCGCCGGCGATCGTGTGCGCGTCGTAGAGGCGGAACGACAGCAGCACCGCCTTCTTGAGCCACTGGTTGACGCGCCAGGCGCCGTCGACCTTCTCGGCCACGCGCAGCCGTCCGGCGTCGAGGCCATCGAGCGCCGCGTCGACCGTCGCGCGCACCTCGCCGCCCGTTTCCGGGCTCAGCGCGTCGCGGCGCTCCCAGGCGTCGTCGATGATTTCTTGCATACGGCGAGGGGTCATGAGGCAGGCCCTGGAGGCGGAAAGACGGGAACGGGCGCGCCTAAGGTACCCGGGGTGCCGGGAGTGTCAACCGCGCCGCGGCGTCGGAAGCCCGGCTAGCCCGCATTTCTCACCAGGATGCGGCCGTCATCGCGCCGGGCGGGATCGATCCGCCAGGAGAAAGCCGAAAAGCGTAGCCGCCGCTACGGTTGAGGCTCTCGACGCCGCGGGCGGCCCGCCCGGCGCGCCCCTGC
>JADFMW010000087.1 GCA_022563655.1 Pseudomonadota bacterium | reverse complement strand
GGCTGTTGCCGAATTGGCGTGAAATGCTGGTGATCGTGAAGCCTGAAACCGTCATCGGCTGGCATCGAAAAGGCTTCCGACTGTACTGGACGTGGAAGTCGCGGCGGCGCAGAGGCGGACGCCCACCGATCCCATGCGATATCCGCGCTTTAAACAACGGGGCTTGAGTCCCTGGCTCGCTCGATGAAGGGAACTTTGCTGAATATTCGACCCGGCTCGTCGACGCCGAATTCCGGCGATGTCCGAATCCGAGGTTGAATTCAAGTGATTCAAGGCGTCTGAAGCGACTGCAAAAACAGTGACAGCAATTCCGACTGCGACGAGATGTTGAGCTTCGCATAGGCGTTCTTGCGGTGGGTCTTGACCGTGCCCAGCGAGATGCCGAGATTGAAGCAGATCGATTTCGACGAATGACCCCGCAGGATCATCTGGGTGACCTCCCGTTCACGGTCGGTCAGCACCTCTTTCCCGAAATCCGCGAAGGCATCATCGACGCGGCTGTCCGGGGGCGAGGCCTGCATTCCTGCGGCGCCGTGCGCCTCCCAGTATTTTCCCAGCAAGGCGGCGATCACCGGAACGGCATCACAAAGGCGCGCCAACTCGTCGTCGCGGAACCCGCGATCGCGACGCGAGCGGTAGACGGAGATTTCGGTGACCACGCCGGGCTCCAGGGTCACGGCGATGTCGATCTCCTCCATGCCCAGGGGCCAATCCTCGGTGATGTAGCCGATCTCCTCGGATTCGTTGGGCATCGCCCGGTAGGATCGGTAGTACTCGCTTTCAAAGAAGGCGTCCGGGGCGAGGTCGCGGATGCGGTAGACACCGTCCGCGATGCCCCGCAGTTGGGCCTGGTAAAAGGGGTTGAGGACATAAGTGTTCTCGACGTAGGCGGCGATCCCCTTCTTGGCGTCGGCAAGTTCGAAATTGTCGTAGACGTTCATCGGCCGCGACCGCCCGCGGTAGACGAACACCGCCGCCAGTTCGAAGGGCATCAGGTAGGCGAGCGCATGAACCAGGCGTTCGGGCAGATCCTCGTCTTCCGTGTGGTCGATCAGCGAGCCGAGTTCCTGGTACCAATCGGTTGTCCACACGGCCGCACCGGCGCGTTTGCGAGCCCCTGCATCCAAAGCGTCCCGCTCCCGGATCGCCTGCCAACGCCCTCATACCCTGGGGGTATGCCCAAGCGTCGGCCCCGACTATATCGTAAGCGCAAGAATCAGGGAATGTTCGAGCAAGCACACAGGGACGGGCCGCGAATGAGCCCCACCGCGAGCCTCGATACGGCATTCTGCCGCCGCCATTTTCCGGCGCTCGACGGCGAATGGGTGTTCATGGAGAATGCCGGCGGCACGCTTGTCCCCGACCAGGTCATCACCCGTCTGAATCAATTCGCCAGTCGCCATCAGGTGCAGCCCGGCGAGGGGTACGAGGCCTCGGAGATCGGCGCCGAGCGGATCGCCGACGGCCGGGCCAGCCTGGCGCAGCTGATCAACGCCGACGTCGATGAAATCGTTATCGGTCCGTCGACGACCTCCAACGTCTACGTTCTGTCGCACGCGCTGAGGCCATTGCTTCAGCCCGGTGACGAAATCGTCGTCACCAATCAGGACCACGAGGCCAACAATGGCGCCTGGCGGAACCTTGAACCGACTGGCATCGTCATTCGCGAATGGCGGATGAACGCAGACACGGACGACCTCGAGATCGAGGACCTGAGCGCGCTGTTGAGCGAACGGACCAAGCTGGTCTGTTTCACGCACTGCTCGAACATCGTCGGGCGTGTGCACGACGTCAAAGAGATTGCCCGACTTGTCCACGAGCGGGGCGGACTGATCTGCGTCGACGGTGTCGCGCTGGCGCCGCACCGGCGCGTCGACGTCAAGCAGCTCGACGCCGATTTCTATCTCTACAGCCCCTACAAGGTGTTTGGTCCCCACATGGGCGTGCTTTACGGCAAGCGCGAGCTGTTGGAGCTGCTGGCGAACCAGAGCCACTTCTTCCTGGGCGACGACGACTTCCAGCGCCGGCTCTGCCCGGGCGGATACAACTACGAACTGACGGCCGCCGCCGCCGGCATGGCCGAGTATTTCGATTGCGTCCACGATCACCATTTCCCCGGCGCCAACGTCGATACACAGGAGCGCCTGAACCAGGTGTTCGGCCTGTTCGCCGAGCACGAGAAGACGCTGTCGCGGTGGATCGAGGACTTCCTCGACTCCAAGTCCAGCATCCGGCTGGCCGGCCGCGGCGCCTCGGCACGCGAACGGGTCGGGGTTTTCTCGTTTCTCGTCGATGCCCGCGACTCACGCGAGATCCCGGAGAAGCTACGGGCCAACAAGATCGGCATCTTCGCCGATGATTTCTATGCCCCGAGGTGCATCGACGCTCTCGGTGCGCGGCCCCAACATGGCGTCATCCGCGCCTCGCTGGTTCACTACAACTCGTCCGAGGACGTGGACCGGTTCATTCGTCATCTGGATGACATCGTTCCATCATAAGTTCCATGGAAACTAGCCGGCCATGAAAACCAGCCGGATCAAAACGAAACGAGCAAGGAGAGCACAGATGAAGACGTATAAAACCATTCTTACCGCAGTCGCGGCGCTTGCCGCTCTTGGCGCCATACAATCGGCTTCCGCCGAAACGCTGCGGGTCGGGACGGAATGCACCTATCACCCGTTCAACTTCCGCGACTCCAGCGGCAACCTGCTCGGCTACGACATCGACGTCGCCAGGGCCGTCGGCCAGCACCTGGGCGCCGAAATCGAGTTCGTTTGCCAGAAATGGGACGGCATGATCCCGTCGCTGCTGGCCAACAAGTTCGATCTCATCGTCGCGTCCATGTCGATCACCGAGAAGCGCAAGAAGAAGATCGACTTTTCCGACCCCTATCGAGTGTCCATCGGCCAGTTCATCGGCGCCAAGTCGAAGGGTCTGAAATTCTTCAACGCCGACGGTTCCGTGAACGCCGCCGGCTTCAAGGGGGTCAAGATCGGCCTGCAGCGGGCGACCACCTACGACAACTGGCTCCAGGCCAAGGCGCCGGGCGCCCAGGTCGTGCGTTACGATTCCATCGAAGCGCTCTATCTGGACCTCAAAAACGGCCGGGTCGACGCCATTATGACCAATCCCATGAAGGCCTACCTCAAGTTCCTGAGCAAGCCCGACGGGGCCGGGTACGATGTCATCGGTCCGCAGATCGAGGATACCGAGTACTTCGGCACCGGCGTCGGGATCGGCCTCCGGAAGGGCAACGAGGCGCTTTTGAAGCGCGTCAACAAGGCCATTCGCACCATCACCGACGATGGCTCCCTGGAGAAATTCGCGTTGAAGCACTTCCCCTTCACCATCCACCCGAAGAAGTGGAAGGGCGCGGGCTGATCTAGGTTCGATTTGAACCTCCGCGAGGACGCGGCGGCCCCCTGACCGGGCCGTCGCGTCCCTGCGGCCCTTCCCATACGGCTTGGAGGGGAACCACGCTTGCCTGTACGTTCCGGGATCGGCGTTCGAACTCGGAGCGAGGGGACGGGAACGTCATGGGCGACGTCGTCGGATGGCTGGACGATTACTTCTGGGCCGCCATGGTGGTGGTGCGGGTGTTCGCCGCGTCCCTGGTCATGGCGACCCTGCTCGGCCTCATCGGCTCGGCGGCGAAGCTTTCGAAAATCCGCATCGCCAACGGCATCGCCAACGCCTACACGGTCGTCTTTCGCGGCACGCCGGAGATGCTGGTCCTGCTGATCATCTACTTCGGCTCGGCGATTACCCTGACCACCATCGCCCAAATCTTCGACCCGGAAATCAAGTTCGTCGACATCCCGCCGTTCTGGGCCGGCGCCTTGGCCATCGCCCTGGTTGTCGGCTCTTATATGACGGAGACCTTCCGCGGCGCTTTCCTGGGCGTCGACCCGGGGCAGGTCGAGGCGGCCCGCGCCCTCGGCCTGTCCAATTTTCAGACCTTCATCTACGTGCGCACCCCGCAGATGTGGCGCCTGGCCCTGCCCAACTTCGGCAACCACATGCTGTCTTTGATGAAGGACACGGCGTTGATTTCCGTCATCGGGCTGGAAGAGATCGTCTTCGTCGCCGAGATGGCGACCACGGTGACGCTGAAGCCGTTTACCATGTACTTCATCGTCGCCCTCATCTACCTGGCGATCTCCACGGTGATCACCTTGACCGTCGCCGGGCTCGAGAAGTACGCCAACCGGCACCTGGAGAGCGGGCGATGAGCTTCGACATCGCCCTCGTCTTCGACAGCATTCCGAAGATGCTCGAAGGCATCGGGCTGACCCTCGAACTGCTGTTTCTGTCGACCTCCATCGGGCTGATCCTGGCGGTCATCACGCTGCTCATGCGGATCAGCGGGCGTCGGTTCCTGGCCTGGCCGGCCATGGCCTATATCTACGTCTTCCGCGGCACCCCCATTCTGGTCCAGATCTTCGTCATCTATTACGGCCTGCCGCAGTTCGATCTGATCCGCGAGAGCATCTTCTGGGCGATCCTGCGCGAACCCTTCGGATGCATGGTCGTGGCGCTCAGCCTCAACGCCGGCGCCTATGTCTCGGAGATTCTGCGCGGCGGCCTGCTCGGCGTCGACCGCGGCCTGCACGAGGCGGGCAAGGCGCTCGGCATGTCGACGCCGCAGCGCTTCATCTACATCACCACGCCGATCGCCGTCCGCCTGGCCATTCCGGCCTATAGCAACGATTTCATTTCCATGCTCAAGGCGACGGCCCTGGCCAGCACGGTGACGCTGCTCGACATGACCGGGGTGGCGCGGACCATCGTCGCCAAGACCTTCGCGCCCTATGAAATCTTCATAGCCGCGGCGATGATCTATATGGTGATGACCTGGTTTATCCAACGCGGCTTCGGCCTGTTCGAGCGGCGCATGAGCCGATACGTGAAACCGTGAGATGCGACATGAATGACCCCATGGACCAACCGATCATCGTGCTTGAGAACGTCGACAAGTTCTTCGGCGCCTTCCAGGCGTTGAAGGGAATCAACCTGACGGTGCGCAAGCGCGAGCGCGTCGTCGTCTGCGGCCCCTCGGGCTCCGGCAAGTCGACCATGATCCGCTGCATCAACCGCCTGGAAGAGCACGACGGCGGCCGCATCGTCGTCGACGGGCACGAGCTGACCAGCGGTGACAAGAACATCGACGCCGTGCGCCGCGAGGTCGGAATGGTGTTCCAGAGCTTCAACCTATTCCCTCATCTCAAGGTCATCGACAACCTGATGCTGGCGCCTCGGCTGGTGCGCAAGCTCGGCAAGGCGGAGGCCCGCGAGCAGGCCATGCACCTCCTGGAGCGCGTGCGCATCCCCGACCAGGCCGACAAGTACCCGAGCCAGCTCTCCGGCGGCCAGCAGCAGCGCGTCGCCATCGCCCGGTCCTTGTGCATGAACCCGGAAATCATGCTGTTCGACGAGCCGACTTCGGCGCTGGATCCGGAAATGATCTCGGAAGTGCTCGACGTCATGGTCGATCTCGCCGAGGACGGCATGACCATGATCGTGGTCTCCCACGAGATGGGCTTCGCGCGCAAGGTCGCCGATACGGTCGTCTTCATGGATGCCGGCGAGATCATCGAGCGCAATCCGCCGGCCGAGTTCTTCGAGCACCCGAAGAACGAGCGCACCAAGCTGTTCCTTAGTCAGATCATCACCCACTGACGCCGGGTTGGCGTCGTGTCCTCCGAATTTGTCGAATTCGTGGTTTTCGCCAACCGGTTGGCCGACGCGGCCCGGGCCTGTATCGAGGAGTTTGCGGACGGTGCGCCCGAACCGATCGCGAAAGGCGACGGCAGCCCGGTAACCGCCGTCGACCGTGCCGTCGAGGACCGGCTGCGCGAACTGATCCTCGAGGCCTATCCCGACCACGGCATCGTCGGAGAGGAGCGCGGCGCCACGTCGGCGGACAGGGAATTGGTCTGGGTCATCGACCCGATCGACGGCACGCTGCCGTTCCTGGCCGGCTTCCCCGTATACGGCACCCTGCTTGCGCTAGTTCGTGGCGGTGCCCCGGTATTGGGTGTCATCGACATGCCGGAAACCGACGAGCGCTGGGTGGGATGCCAGGGGTTGCCGTCCACGCGCAACGGCAAGCCGGTCAAGACCCGCGCCTGCGATGACCTGTCCGTGGCGCTGATGTCGACCAGCAACCCGGATTTTTACGGCGAAGCGGACCGTCCGGCGCTGGAACGCATGAAGGCGGCGACCCGATGGACCGTCTACGGCGGGAGCTGCATGGCCTACGCTAAGATCGCCTCCGGGCGGATCGATGTCGGGATCGACGTCAGTTTTGATCCGACCGATTACCTGGCTCTTGTCCCGGTCATTGCCGGTGCGGGCGGAGTCGTCACCAACTGGGACGGAAACGCACTGACCCTGCGTTCGCGGGATCGGTTGATCGCCGCCGGCGATCCAAGGATGCATTCGAAAAGCCTGGCCGTCCTCGCCGGAAGCTGATGGATCGGACCGTATTATTACGGAAACGAACCAGCACGGCGAACGAGCACTTGTGTTTCGTTGCAAAAGAAAGCGTGTCATTGTCGAGCCCCTGAGCAACCGGCGACGTGGGGGAGGAGACGCCTGACTGCCTGACCTTCGACGAGGACCGGGTGGCCTGCCGCGATCTCGCCGAAACCGTCGCGCGCAAGGGCGACCTCGAGCGGCTGCGCCTGTGAGGGAAATCGAGTGCATCTTCTTGAGCGGCGGGCTCTGGTGAGTCTGCGCCTCGATGACGAAGCCGTGCGAAGATGAGTGACCTAAGCCGCCTTAGTGCGCTACGGTACCCAAAACCCGGCAGACCGATGCGCGAAACGGCGGTGATTGAGTGCAATGAAGAAAATCATAGTCTTTGGCGTGGGAGAGTTCGCCGAGATCGTTCACTACTATTTCACACACGACACCGACATCGGGGTCGCGTCTTTCACCGTTGACCCGAGTTATATCGACGAGGAGTCATTCAACGGACTGCCGGTGGTCCCTTTCGACGAGGTCGAACGACGCTATCCGCCCTCGGAGTACGGGATGTTCGCGGCTATTGGGTACCGCAACGTCAACCGGGACCGCGCCGCGAAGGTTGCGGCGGCGCAAGCCAAAGGCTACCAGATCGCCAGCTATCTGAGCACCAAGGCGTCCGTCCCGTCCGGTCTGACCTACGGCCCCAACACCTTCGTCATGGACCACGTGGTCATCGAGCCATACGTCCAGATCGGCCGCGACGTCATCATCTGGGGTTCGAGTAAGATTGGCTACCGCTCACGGATTGGCGACCATTGTTGGATTACCTGCGCCGTCTTGGGCGCCGCGGTTGAGTTGGGCGACCATGCCGTCATCGGGCTCGATGCCACGGTCGCCTCTTACGTCTCGGTGGGAACCGGCACGGTGGTCGGGGCCGGCGCGACGATTCTGAAGGACACCAAGGACTTCGAGGTCTACAAGGCCCGCGCGACCAGGCCCTCACGGGTGCCGAGCACAAGGTTGAGATATCGGTGACCCTGTACCGTTGCTTGCATGGCCCCGAAGATGACCACGGTGGTTGAGACCGCGACCGGACGGCCAAGGCCGGCGGCGCCGATCCCGCCGAAGGACTGGCCCGGCCTGTGGTGGTCCCTTCGCCATATCCGAGACCTTGGGAATCCCATCGCCCTGTGGCCGGAAGAGAGCTACCACGCCGGCATCATCGTGCGGCGGTTCCGCGGCAGGACCGCGGTCGTCGTCAACCAGCCGGAAGCGGTCAGGCACGTCCTGGTCACCAACAGCTCGAACTACCGCAAGAGCCGCGACGCCGTAGCCCTCCTTGCTCCGGTCATTGGAAACGGGCTCTTGACGTCCGACGGTGAGGATTGGCGGCGGCAGCGCTACACAGCGCTACCCGCCTTCCACCGCAAGAGCATTCTCGGCCTCGTCCCACTGATGTCCCACGCGACGGCCGAGACGCTCGCACGGTGGGGAGCGATGGGCGACGGCGCGACCGTCGACGTGTCGCGCGAGATGAGGCGGCTCACCTTGACGATCTTCTGCCGCACCATGTTCTCGGACGATCTTGGCGATGAGATGGACTCGATCGACGCCATCTTCACACGGTGGCTGCAATCGCTTGATAGCCGGGCCCTGATTACCAACGCCGCACGGCGTATCATGGGGCTTCCCGCCGGTTGGGCGGTGGCGCTCGCGGCGCTTGTAGTCCAGTCCAAGGTCAGGTCGCTCGACGGCCATGCCGACGGATTCGTGGCGAGACGGCGTGCGCGCGGCCGGTTGTCGGACGACCTGTTGTCCCTGCTCATACGGGCGCAGCAGGCGGAGGAAGGGGGCGATCTGCGGGACCAGATCGCTGCGTTCCTGCTCGCCGGCCACGAAACGACGGCCAAAGCGCTTACCTGGACGTGTTACCTCCTCGACCTGCATCCGTGGTGCGAGGAAAGGCTCTGCGCCGAGGTCGACAGCGTCCTTGCCGGGCAGGCGCCGACAGCCGACGACATCTCCCGGCTCACCTACACGCGCATGGTGATCGACGAATCCTTGCGACTCTACCCTCCGGCGCAAATCATGAACCGCGAGGCCGTGGATGACGACGAGATCGGCGGAACCGCCATACCGAAGGCAGCCAACGTGTTCGTGTCGCCGTGGCTGATCCACCGGAACCGGACACTATGGCGGGACGCGGACTATTTCGATCCCGAGCGGTTCGCGCCCGGGGCGTCGGCCGGCCGGCACGGGTTCGCCTATCTGCCGTTTGGCGCAGGGCCGCGGCGCTGCATCGGTTCGGGCTTTGCGACGACCGAGGCGGTGATCATCCTGGCGATGGTGGTGCAACGTTTCCGCCTGCGGCTGAAGCGCGGCCATCGGGTGGAGCCGCTGGTGCGGATATCGCTCCGCCCCCGCTACGGCATGCCCATGCGCCTGGAACGCCGTTGAACGCAGCACCGGCGTCGCTGGCGGATGACGCACAAACCAGCTAGATTCGAGCCGACGTTTTAGTTCGATCGAACCGATGAGCGGCAAGAATCAACGCCAGCAGCAAGGGCACCGGTCCCGCCAAGTCACGGCGCCCACCGTTACCTCGGCGCCGGCCGGCGGCGCGGCGGAGGCGGCGCTGGCGACCGCCGTGCGCCGCCATCGAGCGGGCCGGCTTCGCGAAGCCGCGGCCCTATACAGGCAAATCCTAAAGGCCCAGCCGGACCACGCGGAAGCGCTGCATCTCCTTGGCGTGATCGCGCTTCAGACGCGCAGACACGAGGTCGCCGCCGATCTCTTCGCCAAGGCGGTTGCCTGCAAGCCCGATTTCGCCGAGGCGCACAGCAGCCTTGGCGTCGCGCTCGTGAACCAGGGCAAGCTCGACGAGGCCGTCGATCTCATCGGCAAGGCCGTGGCCCTCGATCCCAGCCACGCCAACGCGCACGCCAACCTCGGCGTGGCGCTGGCGGCCCTAGGCAAGCTCGACGCGGCGGTCGCCGCCTACCGAAAGGCTAGCGCTCTCGATCCCAACCACGCGGAGGCCCATTACAACCTCGGCGTGGCGCTGGCTGGTCAAGGCAAGCTTGACGACGCCGTTGCCGCCTACCGCAAGGCCATCGCGCTCGAGCCCGACCATGGCGAGGCGCACTGCAACCTCGGCACCGCGCTCAAAGACCAGGGCAAGCTCGACGAAGCCGTCGCGTCGTACCGCCAGGCCCTCACCTGCAACCCCAACCTGGCCGAGGCGCGCTACAACCTTGGCCTCGCGCTCAAGGGTCAGGGCAAGATCGATGAGGCGGTCGCCTCGTACCGCAAAGCGATCGTGCTCAAGCCCGACTACGCCGAGGCGCACACCAACCTCGGCAACGCGCTCGTGGGCCAGGCCAAGCTCGACGAGGCCGTCGCCTGCCACCGCCAGGCGGTTGCCCTGAAGCCCAACTTCGCGCAAGCGCACAGCAACCTGCTGCTCGCGCTCAATTATCCAGATGGCATCAGTGATGAGGTCCTATTTGCCGAGCACCTCGAGTTCGACGAGCGGCACGCCCGGCCCCTGGCCG
>JADFMW010000086.1 GCA_022563655.1 Pseudomonadota bacterium | reverse complement strand
GACGCCCGCCTCGGTATGATCGGCGTGCGCGAACTTGATATTGGGCGGAGAAATCGGGAGCGTCCGGGGCACCGCGTCGGCTTCGGCCGACTCGAGATCCTTGTGACATCGAGCGCAGTCGGCGCGCGGGGCCGGCTCGTCCTCGTCGCACAGGTCGAGCTCGGCGACCTCGCGGGCGAGAAGCTCGGCGGCGGGCAGCCCGCAGTACGGGTCCTCGGGCACCGCCCGGGCCATCGCCAGCGCCCGCTCGACGATCTCGGCAAGCGCGCCCGCCGACGTGTCGGTCGTCGACACCACCGCCTGGCGCCGGCCGCGAAAGACGCGCAGGCCCACGTCGCGCGATTCGGCGCGCTCGACGCCTTCCGACTTGCCCAGGCGCTGGGCGACGGCGAGGCTCGCGCTCTCGAACATCACCGCGTCGGCCGCGTCGGCGCCGGCGCCCCGCGCCCGGCGCACCAGATCGCTCAACAGCTCGAGCGGTTCGACGGGAGTCGGTTTGTCAGCGGTCATGGGCTTGGCGACCGTTGCTTGGGAGTGAGAGCGAGCGCCTGTATCCAAGGCGGTATATAGCCGACCACGCCGCGCCGCGCCAGACGAGCCTCCGCGCCGACCCGAGGCCCCTATTTCCAGATCGGCTTGCCGCTGCCGGGGAGGCCGTACGACGGCCACTTCTTGGTCACCAGATCGACGATCTCGTCCGACATGCGGATCTTGCGGCCCCACTCGCGCTTGGTCTCGGGCGGCCACTTGGTCGTCGCGTCGAGGCCGATCTTGCCGCCGAGGCCCGGCTCGGGCGAGGCGAAGTCGAGGTAGTCGATCGGCGTGTTCTCGACCACGGTGATGTCACGCGCGGGGTCCATGCGCGTCGCGATCGCCCACATCACGTCGCGCCAGTCGCGCGCGTCGATGTCGTCGTCGACCACGATGATGAACTTGGTGTAGACGAACTGGCGCAGATAGGACCACACCGCCATCATCACCCGCTTGGCGTGGCCCGCGTACGCCTTTTTGATCGACACCACGGCGATGCGGTACGAGCAGCCCTCGGGCGGCAGCCAGAAGTCGACGATCTCGGGGAACTGCTGCTGCAGGAGCGGGATGAACACCTCGTTCAATGCCATCCCCA
Source organism: Pseudomonadota bacterium (assembly GCA_022563655.1). Lineage (GTDB taxonomy): Bacteria > Pseudomonadota > Alphaproteobacteria > JAAXGF01 > JAAXGF01 > JADFMW01. The sequence continues at coordinate 8,938 of JADFMW010000086.1, read as the reverse complement.
GCATCGAGGGCTCGTCGGGCGGCCGGCCGGTGAAGGTCGAGAGGTAGATCGGCCGCTTGCGCATGGTCATGGCGCTGATGGTGAACACCGGGAAGCGCTCGACCGCGTTGTAGTAGCCGGTGTGGTCGCCGTAGGGCCCCTCGTCGCCGTAGTCGTCGAGCGCGACGTGGCCCTCGAGCACGATCTCGGCCTCGGCCGGCACCTCGAGCGGCACGGTCTTGCAGCGCACGAGCTCGACCTTGGCGCCGCGCAACAGCCCGGCGAACTGGTACTCCGACAGCGTGTCGGGCACCGGCGTGACCGCGGCGATGATGGTGCCGGGGTCGGCGCCGATGACCGCGGCGGCGGGCAGCGGCTCGCGGTGCTCGGAGGCCCACCGGGCGTGGTGCTGGGCGCCGCCGCGATGCGCCAGCCAGCGCATCAGCGTGGTGTTCCTGCCGGTCACCTGCATGCGGTAGATGCCGAGGTTGAAGTCGTCGGTCTTCTTCTTGCCCGGCCCCTTGGTGACCACCAGCGGCCAGGTGATCAACGGCGCCGGCTCGCCCGGCCAGCAGCCCTGGATGGGCAGCGTCGCGAGGTCGATGTCATCGCCCTTCAGCACGACCTCCTGGCACGGTGCGGAGGAGACCGTCTTCGGCTTCATCGCCATCACCGTCCTGAGCAGCGGCAGCATGTCGAGCGCCTCGCGCCAGCCGCCGGGCGGCTCGGGCTGCCTGAGGAAGGCCAGCGTCTCGCCGACCTCGCGCAGCTCGCGCGGCTCGCGGTCCATGCCCCAGGCGACGCGCTCGACGGTGCCGAACAGGTTGACCAGCACCGGCGCCTCGTAGCGTCCGCCGTCGTCGCGCACGACGTTCTCGAACAGCACCGCCGGCCCCTGCTCGGCCAACAGGCGGGTCTGGATCTCGGTCATCTCGAGCTTGGGCGAGACCGGCTCGCGCACGCGCTCGAGCCGGCCCGCGGCCTCGAGCCGTGCCATGAAGTCGCGCAGGGATTTGTAGGGCATGAAGGCGGCGCTCCTGTGCTCGGGCGCCCCATCACGCCGCAAGCGGGCGGCGCCGTCAAGCGGCCCGCGCGGCCGGGCCTCCGGCATCTCCGCCACCGCGACCGCCGCCTTGTCGGCAACCACGCATCGGCGTAGGATCGGTCGCATCGCGCGGCGGCGCGACCACGGCTGGCGCGACCGCAAGACCTCCGCGGCGTCGCGCCGCCTCGGATCATTGGTTTGTCCATAAGGGAGAGAGCCATGCCGGAAGCATTTACCATCTTCATCATCGCCATCCTGCTTCTCGCCATCGTGCTGGTGCTGATGGGGGTGAAGGCGGTGCCCCAAGGCATGGAGTACACGGTCGAGCGCTTCGGCCGCTTCACGCGCTCGCTCAGGCCCGGCCTAAACATCATCACGCCCGTCATGGACCGCATCGGCGCCAAGATGAACATGATGGAGACCCTGCTCGAGGTGCCCGAGCAGGAGGTGATCACCAAGGACAACGCCATGGTCACGGCGAACGGCATTATCTTCTTCCAGGTGATCGACGCCGCCAAGGCGGCCTATCAGGTGACCAACCTCGAGCTCAGCATCCTCAACCTGACCATGACCAACCTGCGCACCGTGATGGGCTCGATGGACCTCGACGAGCTGTTGTCGCAGCGCGACCACATCAACGCCCGGCTGCTCGCCGTCATCGACGAGGCCACCACGCCGTGGGGGATCAAGGTCACCCGCGTCGAGATCAAGGACATCGAGCCGCCGCGCGACATCGTCGAGGCCATGGCGCGCCAGATGAAGGCCGAGCGCGAGAAGCGCGCCAACATCCTCGAGGCGGAGGGCATCCGCCAATCGGAGATCCTCAAGGCCGAGGGCGAGAAGCAGGCGGCGATCCTGGATGCCGAGGGCCGCAACGAGGCCGCGTTCCGCGACGGCGAGGCGCGCGAGCGCCTGGCCGAGGCCGAGGCCAGGGCGACCGCGACGGTATCGAAGGCGATCTCCGAGGGCAACGTGCAGGCGATCAACTACTTCGTGGCCCAGAAGTACATCGATGCGCTCGGCAAGTTCGCCGACTCGCCGAACCAGAAGATTCTGTTCCTGCCGCTCGAGGCGGCGAACGTGATCGGGGCGATCGGCGGGATCACCGAGATCGCGCGCGAGGCGTTCGGCAAGAAATGAACGGCATACTCGGCAGCATCGAGTTCTGGCACTGGTGGGTGCTCGCCGCGCTGCTCATTGCCGTCGAGGTGTTCGCCCCGACCACGGTGTTTTTGTGGACCGGCATCTCGGCCATCGCCGTTGGCTTGGTCGTCCTCGTCGCGGGGGGAATCGGCTGGGAGATCCAGGTATTCCTGTTCGCCGTGCTTTCGGTGGCGAGCGTCTTTGCCTGGCGCTACTACGCGCGCTGGCGCCCGACCGTCTCCGAGGATCCCTTGCTCAACCGCCGGGCCGAGCAGTGCGTCGGCCGCCTCGTCGTCCTCGAGCAGCCGGTCGTCAACGGCCAGGGCGCGATCAACGTCGACGGCACCACCTGGAAGGTCGAAGGCAAGGACTTCGTCGCCGGCGTCCGCGTCAAGGTGGTCGGCGCCGACGGCGCGATCCTCAAGGTGGAGGAGGCCTGACGCCGACCGCCGCCAACCGTGAGCGGCGGCCGCGGGCTCGCCGTGGTTCGATCTTGCCGAGGTCCTAGCCGATGATCCCGGTTCGCACGTCCGTCGAGGTCGACGAGATACCCGGCGCGGTGATCGGGCTGATCGTCGCCAACGCGGCGGTTTTTCTGTACCTGAGCGGGCTGCCGGAAAGCGTCGCCCAAGAGTTCATCAATCACAACGCCTTGGTCCCGGCGCGTTACACCCAGCCCGGTTTCGCCCGCGCCCACGGCCTCGATCCGTTCAACGTCCTGCCGCTGCTGACCAACACCTTCATGCACGCCGGCTGGCTGCATCTGATCGTCAACATGTGGACGCTGTGGCTGTTCGGAAGGCCGCTGGAAGAGCGGCTGGGGGCGCCGCGCTTCATCGTCTTCTATCTGCTGTGCGGCGCGCTCGCGAGCATGGCGCACCTTGCCTTCAACTACAGCTCCACGGTGCCGGCGCTCGGCGCATCGGGCGCCATCGCCGGCGTTCTCGGCGGCTACACCCTCTTGTACCCGCGGGCGAAGGTCCATCTTCTCACGCTGGTGCTGTTCTTTCCCGCCACATGGCGGCTGCCCGCCGTGGTCTACACCGCGATATGGTTCGTCTTCCAGCTGGTGCCGGCAATCGTGCAGCTGGTGCAGGGAATGGAGGGGCTCGCCGTTCCCGAGGATAGCGGCGGAATCGCGTGGTGGGCGCATATCGGCGGGTTCCTCGCCGGGCTCGCGCTGGTCACTCTCGTCGGCGCGCCCAAGCGCAAGGCGCGGCAGATTGGCCCGCCGCGGGGCGCCATGCGCGAGATCGGAACCCAGCGCGTCGGCACCGTGCGGGTCGGACCTCGGCGCCGTCGCTTTCAGGCCGTCCGCCGCGTGCGCCGCCGCTTTCAGGCCGTCCGCGCCGGGCGCCACGGCAGCGTCCTGCCCGCGGCCGCGAGGCGGACCGAGCGCCCGGCGGTCGCCCGCGAGGCCAGCGAGGCGCTGACCGGGACGCCGCGTCAGCCTCCGAAAGTGCTCGACGACATCCGCCGCATCATGCCCGAAGACGCGGAATGGGAGGATCCGGCGGAATCAACGGCAACGACCAGGCGGCGCGGGCCGTGGGGTTAAAGCGGGCGAAGCTCGGGTTAAAGCGGGCGAGGCTCGGGAAAAATGGTGACGGCAGCCATTTTTCCCGCCACGGTCCGCATCCGCTGCCCCACAAAAAGCTTGCTGTCACGATTTTTCGGGCCCGCTCGTCCTGATGCAACGCTGGGGGGTTAACGACGGTGCCTGACGGTTCGACCTATGTCGCTTGCGATCGCTTAGGTGCATTCACCGCCGCGGTCTTCGTCCGCCTGGGGCTTTCGTCCGAGGACGCGGCCGAGGTCGCGAGGTGTCTCTTGACGGCGGACCTGCGGGGCATCGGCTCGCATGGCGTCTCTCGCGTGCCGATATACGCCGAGCGCCTGCGCCGCGGCCTGGTCAACCCCACTCCGTCGCTCCGCGTCGAGCGGACGGGCTCCGCGGTTGCCGTCGTCGACGGCGACAACGGCATGGGCGCCGTCGTGGGCACGCGGGCCATGGCCGAGGCGATCGCGCTGGCCGGAGCGCACGGCGCCGCGGCGGTGGCGGCGCGCCACGGCAACCATTACGGCATCGCGTCCTACTACGCCATGCAGGCGCTCGACCACGACTGCATCGGCTTGGCCTTGACCAACACCGCGCCGGCGATGGCCCCGTGGGGCGGCCGGGAGGCGTTCTTGGGCACCAACCCGTTGGCGGCGGCGGCGCCGGCCGGCGCCCATCCGGCGATCGTCCTCGACATGGCGACCAGCGTTGCCGCGCGCGGCAAGATCCGCTTGGCGGCCCAGCGCGGCGAGGCGATCCCCGAAGGTTGGGCGCTCGACGCCGCGGGCGCGCCGACGACGGACGCGGCGAAGGCCATGGCGGGCGTCATCCTCCCCTTCGCGGGGCCGAAGGGATCGGCGCTCGCCCTGCTGGTCGAGATTCTGTCGGGCGTTCTCTCCGGCGCCGCCGTTGGCCCGGCGGTCGGCAGCCAATACACCGAATTCGACCGCCGCCAGGACGTCGGCCACTTCTTCGTCGTCCTCGACGTGGCCCGGTTCATGCCGGTGGCGGAGTTCAAGGGGCGCATGGACGCCATGATCGCGGCGTTGAAGGCCGGCGCGCCCGCCAAGGGGCACCGCGAGGTGCTGCTGCCGGGAGATATCGAGCGCGCAACCGCTGAGCGGCGGAGGCGCACGGGCGTGCCGCTGAGCCGCGAGATCGTCGCCGCGCTCGGCGAGCTGTCCGAGGGCCTCGGCGTGCCCTTCCCCGACACGTCACCCGAGCCGCTCGCCGACGGCCGGCGCTAGCCGTCGACACCCCATGGGTGGTGCTGCCTCCCTCCACTCGTCCCGCGCCGCGGCGGTGCACCGAAGCCTGCGCATCGAGGCCGAGCGGCAGGTGGGCGCCCGGGGCGCGCATCATCGTTTACAGCCACCGGACGCTTTGGTACATTCCGCCGCATCGTCGGCCCGGCGTGCGGCCCGGCGTGCGGCCCGGCGTGCGGCCTGTCGAGCGGATGCTCGGCGCGACCAGGGAAATTCCCATGAAAGTGCTGGCTGGCAACAGTAATCGGCCGCTCGCCGAGGCCATTGCTGCATTCCTGAATATGCCGCTGGTCGACGCCACGATTCGCCGCTTCTCCGACATGGAGGTGTTCGTCGAGATCCACGAGAACATGCGCGGCGAGGACGTATTCCTCATCCAATCGGCGTCGTATCCGGCGAACGACAACGTGATGGAGCTGCTGATCTGCATCGACGCGCTCAGGCGCGCCTCGGCGCGGCGCATCACCGCCGTCATTCCCTACTTCGGCTACGGCCGGCAGGACCGCAAGGCGGGGCCGCGCACGCCGATCTCCGCCAAGCTGCTCGCCAACCTGATCACCGTCGCGGGGGCCGACCGGGTGCTGACCCTCGAGCTGCACGCCGGCCAGATTCAAGGCTTCTTCGACATCCCCGTCGACAACCTTTTCTCCGCTCCGGTGTTCGTCAAGGACATCAGGGAGAACTTCGACCATGACGACATGATGATCGTGTCGCCCGACGCCGGGGGGATCGTGCGCGCGCGCGACATCGCCAAGCGGCTTGACGCCGACCTCGCGATCGTCGACAAGCGGCGCGGACGCGGTGGCGAGTCGCAGGTCCTCAACATCATCGGCGACGTCAAGGACCGGCGCTGCCTCGTCATCGACGACATCGTCGATTCCGCCGGTACGCTGTGCAACGCCGCGGCGGCGCTGATCGAGTCCGGCGCCGCCTCGGTCACCGGCCACATCACGCACGGTGTGCTTTCGGGCGGCGCGGCGGCTCTGGTGTCTTCGTCGAAGCTCGAGCAGCTCACCATCACCGACAGCATCCAGCGCTCCGAGGCCGTGCGCGTCGCGCAGAGCATCCGGGTGGTCACGATCGCGCCGCTGATCGGCGAGGCGATGCGGCGGATCGCCGACGAGAGCTCGGTGTCGAGCCTGTTCGATTGAGCCGGGGCATCGCCCCACCGCCGCCGCACGGGCAGCGCGGCGGTTGCCGAGATTAGAGGAGTCACGAGATGACGAAAATCGCTAGTTTTGCCGCCGAGGCGCGCCAACAGGCCGGCAAGGGCCCGGCCCGCGCCCTGCGCCGCGACGGCCGCGTGCCCGCCGTGATCTACGGCGAAGAGAAAAAGCCCGAGGCGATCTCGCTGGATGCGCGCGATCTCAACAGGGAGCTGCACCAACCCGGCTTCTTCCGCCGGCTCTACGACGTCGCGATCGACGGCTCCAAGCAGCGGGTGTTGCCCCGCGAGGTGCAGCGTCACCCGGTGACCAGCGTACCCCTGCACGTGGACTTCCTGCGCATCGGCGCCGGGGTGCGTATCGCCGTCGCCGTCGCCGTGACGTTCGAGAACGAAGAGCTGTCGCCGGGCCTCAAGCGCGGCGGCGTGCTCAACGTCGTGCGCTACGAGATCGAGCTGTCGTGCCCGGCCGACGCGATTCCAGACACGATTCGCCTCGATCTCACCGGTCTCGAGATCGGCGACGGCGTGCACATCAGCCAGGTCCCATTGCCGCCCGGCGTGACGCCCACGATCACCGATCGCGACTTCACGATCGCCACCATCGCGGCGCCGACGGTGGTGCGCGAGGAAGCCGCCGCCGCCGCCGAAGCCGAGGAAGAAGCCGAGGTCGAGGTCGAGGCCGAGGTCGAGGTCGAGGGCGAGGCCGAGGAAACCAAGTAGGAGTAGGTCCGCCGCCCCATGCTTCTCATCGTCGGTCTTGGCAATCCCGGGCCGCGCCACGCCAACAATCGCCACAACATCGGCTTCATGGCGGTGGAGGAGATCGTCCGCCGCCATCGCTTCTCGCCGCCGCGCCGGCGCTTCCACGGCAGCGTGCGCGAGGCAACGATCGCCGGCGAGAAGGTCCTCGCGCTCACGCCGTCGACCTTCGTCAACCTCTCGGGCGAGGCGGTCGGCGCCGCGGTGAGGTATTACAAGCTCGCGCCCGAGCAGGTGGTCGTCATCCACGACGAGCTCGATCTCGCGCCGGGCAAGCTCCGGGTCAAGACCGGCGGCGGCTACGCCGGCCACAACGGGCTGCGCAGCATCGGCAGCCACATCGGGCCCGGCTTTCGCCGCGCGCGCCTCGGCATCGGCCATCCCGGCGACAAGGACCTGGTCACGGACTACGTGCTGCACGACTTCGCCAAGGCCGACGGCGCCTGGATCGATAGCCTGCTCGCGGCGGCGGCCGAGGCGCTGCCCCTGCTCGTCGCCGGCGACGACGGCGGCTACATGAGCCGGGTCGCCGAGCTGACCCGCCCCCCCAGGCCGCGCAAGAAGCCGGACCAACCCGCGCCGGCGGCGGACGACCAACCCGCGCCGGCGGCGGACGACGATGGGGTTTAACTGCGGCATCGTCGGGCTGCCCAACGTCGGCAAGTCGACGCTGTTCAACGCGCTCACCCAGAGCGCCCAGGCGGCGGCCGAGAGCTATCCGTTCTGCACCATCGAGCCCAACGTCGCCCGTGTCGCCGTCCCCGAGCCGCGCCTCGAGGCGCTCGCCCGGCTCGCCGGCTCGGCGCGCCAGGTGCCGACGCACATCGAGTTCGTCGACATCGCCGGGCTGGCGCGCGGCGCGAGCCGGGGCGAGGGCCTCGGCAACAAGTTCCTCGCCCACGTCCGCGAGGTCGACGCCATCGCCCACGTCGTGCGCTGCTTCGAGGCCGGCGACGTGGCCCATGTCGAGGGCTCGATCGACCCGATTCGGGATATCGAGATCGTCGACACCGAACTCCGGCTCGCCGACATCGAAAGCCTCGAACGACGCGCCGGGCCGCTGCGCAAGAGGATGCGCGGAGACCCCGAGGCGAAGGCCGAGCTGGCCCTGGTCGAGCGGGCGCTCGCGGCGTTGAACGAGGGCGGGGCCGTGGCGCCGGGCATGGCGCACCTGCTCACGACCAAGCCCGTCGTCTACGTGTGCAACGTCGACGAGGACGCGGCGCGGGCGGGCAACGCCCACTCCGCCATGGTCGCCACGCGGGCCGCCGACGAGGACGCCGAATGCGTCGTCATCTCGGCGGCCATCGACAAGTACATCCGCCATTGATTGCACTGCTAGGGATGCTGCGCCAAGCACACTTTGACCAGCGATTGCAGCGGGGCACTGTACGTGGCGTGTCACCGCTTCGGCCATTCCTCCGAGAATTCCCGGGAGCGCATCAAGCGGGTAATCAAGGGGCTCCGGATCGGATGACTCCAGCGGTATCAGCTTGTTGCCGTTCTGGGCGTCGAGTTGAGCCAACGTTTTATCGTACATTCATACCACCCCCAAAATGCCGCGAAGTCGGTGTAACGAGGTACGCATCCGATTGATGTCGTCGTCCGTTAGTTCTTCGCCAGCGAGTAAGCGATCCAACCCAACGGTGGCTACAAGAGTTTCATGCTTGGAAACTTCCAGCACTTCCCGGTAGTTGAATCTAGGCTTGCAGCCCTTGGTGATTTGTGGATTTTCGGGGTATAGGTCGTGAAGTTCGAGGTCGACTGCTTGCAGCACCTCACAACCACCACATCCGGCAAAGCATTTGATGCGTACCCTTCCGTCGTCCAGTTCCCTGATGGAAAGAGAAGGCGTTTTGTCATCGTGTGCCGGGCAGCGGCATGTCCCATTGCTACTGGACCAGCGCCCCCCGAGCTGGCCGACAACTTCGCGTGCTGAGTGCCACCGACCAGTCATGCCGCTTCCAACCCGTATTTTTGAATGAGGTCGAGAACCCCCCACTCGTCGAGCTGACCTTCGC
>JADFMW010000085.1 GCA_022563655.1 Pseudomonadota bacterium | reverse complement strand
ACAAGATCATCAGCTTCGACATGGGCGGCACCTCGACCGACGTCGCCCATTACGCCGGCGAATACGAGCGCACGTTCGAGACCCTGGTGGCCGGCGTGCGCATGCGCGCGCCGATGATGCGGATTCACACGGTGGCGGCGGGCGGCGGCTCGATCCTGCATTTCGACGGCGCCCGCTACCGCGTCGGCCCCGACTCCGCGGGGGCCGACCCGGGACCGGTGTGCTACCGCCGCGGCGGGCCGCTCACGGTGACCGACGCCAACGTCATGGCGGGCAAGATTCAGCCCGCGTTCTTCCCCGCGATATTCGGTGCCGGCGGCGATGAGCGTCTCGACGCCGAGCGCGTGCGCGAGCGTTTCGAGGCGCTCGCCGCCGAGATCGAGGCGGCGAGCGGCGACAAGCGGCCGCCGGTCGAGGTCGCCGAAGGATTCCTCAAGATCGCGGTCGACAACATGGCCAACGCGATCAAGAAGATCTCGATCCAGCGCGGCCACGACGTCACCGAATACACGCTCAACTGCTTCGGCGGCGCCGGCGGCCAGCACGCCTGCCTCGTCGCCGACGCGCTCGGCATCTCGCGGGTCTTCATCCACCCCTACGCCGGCGTCCTCTCGGCGTACGGCATGGGCCTCGCCGACCACCGGGTGATGCGCGAGCGCGCGGTCGAGTCGATCCTTCGCGATGGGCTCGTCGGCGAGCTCGAGGCCACGGCCGACGCGCTCGCGGCCGACGCCAGCAAGGAGCTGGTCCGCCAGGGCATCGATCCCGCGCGGATCACCGCGGCGCGCAAGCTTCACGTGCGCTACGAGGGCACCGATTCGCCGCTCATCGTCGACCTCGCGGACCGCGCTGCCATCGTCGCCGCGTTCGAGGACGCGCACTGGCGGCACTACGGCTTCATCTCCCCCGAGAAGCGCCACATCGTCGAGGCGATAACGGTCGAGGTCATCGGCGGCGCGCCCGAGGTCGAGGAGCCCGAGCTCGCGGCCGCGGCGGCGCCCGCGGCGGCGCCCGAGGCGCTCGCCGAGGTCGAGATGTTCACCGCCGGCGCCGGCCACGCGACCCGAGTCTACGATCGCGACCATCTGGCCCCCGGGTGCCGGATCGCCGGGCCCGCGATCGTCATCGACGCCAACGCGACGACCATCGTCGAGCCCGGCTGGTCGGCCGAGGTCACCAGGCGCAACCATCTCATCCTCACCCGCGTCGAGCCGCGCCCCGGCCAGGCCAAGGTCGGCACCGAGGCCGACCCGGTGATGCTCGAGGTGTTCAACAACCTGTTCATGTCGATCGCCGAGCAGACGGGCGTCGTGCTGCAGAACACCGCCTACTCGGTCAACATCAAGGAGCGGCTCGACTTCTCGTGCGCCATCTTCGACCCCGACGGCGACCTCGTCGCCAACGCGCCGCACATACCGGTCCACCTCGGCTCGATGAGCGAGAGCGTGAAGACCGTGTGCGAGCAGCGGCGGGGAACGATCGGGCCGGGCGACGTGTTCGTCCTCAACACGCCGTACAACGGCGGCACCCATCTTCCCGACATCACCGTGATCACGCCGGTGTTCGACGACGCGGGCGAGCACATCCTGTTCTACGTCGCCTCGCGCGGCCATCACGCCGAGCTCGGCGGCATCACGCCGGGCTCGGTGCCGCCCTACAGCACGCACATCGACGAGGAGGGCGTGCTGATCGACAACTTCCAGCTGGTGGCGGGCGGGCGCCTGCGCGAGGCCGAGATCGAGGAGGTGTTCATGACGGCGCCCTATCCGACGCGCAACTTCCACAACAACCTCGCCGACCTCAAGGCCCAGATCGCGGCCAACGAGAAGGGTGTGCAGGAGCTGCGCAAGATGGTCGCCCACTTCGGGCTCGACGTCGTGCACGCCTACATGCAGCACGTGCAGGACAACGCCGAGGAATCGGTGCGCCGGGTGCTGGACGTGCTCAAGGATGGCAGCTTCACATGCGAGATGGACTCGGGCGCCAGGATCGCCGTCGCCATCAAGGTCGACCGCGAGGCGCGCGAGGCGGTCATCGACTTCACCGGCACCTCGGCCCAGCTCAAGAGCAATTTCAACGCCCCCACCGCCGTGTGCATGGCGGCGGTGCTGTACGTGTTCCGGCTCATGGTCGACGACGACATCCCCTTGAACGGCGGCTGCCTCAAGCCGCTCAAGGTGATCATTCCGGAGGGCTCGATGCTGAGCCCGAAGTACCCGGCGGCCGTGGTCGCCGGCAACGTCGAGACCAGCCAAGCGATCACCGACACGCTGTTGGGCGCGCTCGGCCTGATGGCCGCGAGCCAGGGCACCATGAACAACTTCACCTTTGGCAACGACGCCGAATACCAGAACTACGAGACGGTCTGCGGCGGCTCGGGCGCCGGGCCGGGCTACGACGGCACCAGCGCGGTGCACACCCACATGACGAACACGCGGGCGACCGACCCCGAGATCCTGGAATGGCGATACCCGGTGATCCTCGAATCGTTCTCGATCCGCCGCGGCTCGGGCGGCGGCGGCCGGTACCGCGGCGGCGACGGCATCATCCGCCGCGTGCGGTTCCTCGAACCCATGACCGCGGCGATCGTCTCCGGGCACCGCAGGGTGCCCCCATACGGCATGGCGGGCGGCGAGCCCGGCAAGACGGGACGCAACTACGTGGAGCGCGCCGACGGAACCGTCGAGGAGCTTGGCGGCACCGACATGACCGAGATGAACCCGGGCGACGTGTTCGTCCTCGAGACGCCGGGCGGCGGCGGCTACGGCGAGGCCCCTTCGTCCCAGGGTGGCGGCCCGGGCAGGGAGCGGCCCGGCCCCCATCGCCCTGGTGGTCCCGCCGCCGCGGCCGGCCCCGGCGCAACGAACGGCTGAAACTCGATCCCAGGAGCGCACGGATGACCGACTCCCCTCCCAGCATCGCGATCATCGGCGGCACGGGGGCGCTCGGCGGCGGCCTTGCGGCGCGCTGGGCGCAGGCCGGCCATGCCGTCATCATCGGCTCGCGATCGCCGGACAAGGCAGCGCGCGCGGCGGCGGCGATCGAGGCGGGCGCCGGGGCGCCGTCCGTGCGCGGCATGGGCAACGCCGAGGCGGCCGCCGCCGGCGACATCGTGGTCGTGACCGTGCCCTACGCTAACCACACAACGATTCTCGACCAGATCGGGGCGGCCGTGCGGGGCAAGATCGTCGTCGATGCGACCGTGCCGCTGACGCCGCCCAAGGTGGGCACGGCGCGCCTTCCGGAGCACGGCTCGGCCGCACAGGCGGCGCAGGCTATTCTCGGCGCGGGCGCCGTCGTCGTCTCCGCGCTCCACAACGTCGCCGCGCACAAGCTTGCCAAGGCCGCGCCGATCGACTGCGACGTCCTCGTGTGCAGCGACGACGAGGCCGCGCGCGCGGCGGTGGTCGCGCTGGTCAGGGCGCTCGGATTGCGCGGCCTCCACGCCGGCCCGCTCGCCAACTCGGCGGCGGCCGAGGCGCTCACCTCGGTGCTGATCACCATCAACCGGCGCTACAAGGTCGACGGCGCGGGCATCCGCATCACCGGCGATCTGGCCGACGATCTGGCCGACGATCTGGCCGACGATCTGGCCGGCGGCGGATAGCTGGCTTGCCCATGCCGCCCGCAACCCTCGCGCTCGTCGCGCCGCCCGACGTGCCCCTGGTCCGGCCCGGCGACGACCTCGGCGCGATCGTCATCGCCGCGGTCGAGCGCGCGGACATCGCGCTCGATGACCGCAACGTCGTGGTCGTCGCGCAAAAGATCGTGTCCAAGGCCGAGGGGCGCTATGTCGACCTCGCCCGGGTGTCGCCGTCGCCGCGCGCCCGCGAGCTCGCGGGCGAGGTCGACAAGGATCCCCGCCTCGTCGAGGTGATCCTCTCGGAGTCGTCCGAGATCCTGCGTTACCGCATGGGCGTCCTCGTCGTCGCGCACCGGCTCGGCGTCGTCATGGCCAACGCGGGCGTCGACCGATCGAACGTCGAGCCGGTGGACGGGTCCGAACGAATACTCTTGCTGCCCGAGAACCCAGACGCCACCTGCGCCGCGCTCAAGGCGAGGCTGGACGCCCATTTCGGCCTGCGCCTCGCCGTCATTGTCAGCGACAGCGTCGGACGGGCCTGGCGCAAAGGTGCGGTCGGCATCGCGCTCGGCGCCGCGGGACTGCCGGCTCTCGACGACCGGGTCGGCCGGCGCGATCTCTACGGGCGGGCGCTCGAGGTCACCCAGGTCGGGCTCGCCGACGAGATCGCCTCCGCCGCCGCGCTGCTCATGGGCGAGGCCGACGAGGGGCAGCCCATCGTGATCGTCGGCGGTCTCGACTGGGACGCGCCCGACGCCGCCGCGGCGGCCCTGCTGCGGCCGGCAGAGTGCGACCTCTTCCGCTAGGGCCGTTGGGGGACGCCTGGGATGGCCGCCGGCCCCAGGGCTGACACGCGAACCAAGGGCGGTTCCGTGCTGGCGCTCTCGGGCGGCATCGGCGGCGCCAAGCTCGTTCTCGGGCTCTACCGCGTGCTCGCGCCCCACCGGCTCACCGTGGTCGCCAACACCGGCGACGATTTCGAGCACCTCGGACTCCACGTCTCGCCCGACCTCGACACCGTGATGTACACGCTCGCGGGAGTCGCCAACCGCGACACCGGCTGGGGCCGGGCGGACGAGACCTGGAGCTTCATGCGCGCGCTCGAGAACCTCGGCGGCGAGACCTGGTTCCGCCTCGGCGACGGCGACCTCGCCACCCACGTCGAGCGCTCCCGCCGCCTTGCCGCGGGACGGTCGCTGAGCGAGATTACCGCGGACTTCTGCGCCCGCCTCGGCATCGCCGCCGGCCTCTTGCCGATGTCCGACGATCCGGTGCGCACGCTGGTGCACACCCGCGAGGGCGTGCTGCCGTTTCAGCAATACTTCGTGGCTCGGCGCTGCGAACCCGTCGTGACGGCGATCGCCTTCGACGGCGCCGCGACCGCGCGCCCCAACCCGGCGTTCCTCGACGCCCTCGCCGACCCGGCCCTCGCCGCCGTGGTGATCTGCCCTTCGAACCCCTTTCTCAGCATCGACCCGATCCTGGCGCTGCCCGGAGTGCGCGCGGCGCTCGCGGCGTGCCGGGCGCCGCTGGTCGCGGTGTCGCCGATCGTCGGCGGCCGCGCGATCAAGGGACCGACCGCCAAGATCATGGGCGAGCTCGCCATGCCCGCGACGGCGGCCGCGGTCGCGGGCTATTATGGCGCGCTGCTCGACGGCTTCGTCGTCGACGAAGCCGACGCGGGCGACGCCGCGAGGCTGGAGCTTCCCGTCAGCGTCACGCGCACGCTGATGGCGAGCCTCGACGACCGCGATGGGCTGGCGCGCCAGGTGCTCGCCTTGGCCGAGCGGATCAGCGCGGCGGCGGAAGACTGACCGGGGGAATCGGCGATGTGGGCAGTGCTGCCGGCCAAGGACGCTCACGCGGCGAAGCAGCGGCTCTTCGGCCTGCTCGCGCCCGAGGAGCGCCGGCGGCTGTCGCTCGCCATGCTCGAGGACGTGCTCGCGGCGCTGGCGGCAAGCACCGCGCTCGCCGGCATCGTCGTCGTCACCCGCGATGGCCACGCGCGCAGGCTGGCGACGCAATTCGGCGCCCGCGTCCTGGCCGAGCCGGCGGCCGGCGGACACGACGCCGCGGTGACCCTGGCGGCGCGGACGCTCGCGGCCGAAGGGCGCCGCGGACTGCTCGCGCTACCGGCCGATGTGCCGCTCGTGACCGCCGCGGAAATCGGGCGCCTGATCGACAGCCACGGCGCCGCGCCCGCGGTGACGGCCGTGCCCGCGCGCGACGGGCGCGGCACCAACGCCCTCGCCTGCTCGCCCCCCGACGCCATCGCCTGCCGCTACGGCGGCGACAGCTTCGTGCGCCACCTCGCTGCCGCGCGCGAGGTGGGAATCGAACCGGCGGTCGTGAGGCTCCCCGGCCTCGGCCTCGACATCGACCATCCGCGCGACCTCTTGTCGTTTCTCGATCGGCCCTCGGCGACGCGCACCCTCGCCTACCTCGAGGAGAGCGGCCTTGCGGCGCGATGCCGCTCGGCGGCGGCGGGCATGCGGGCGGCCGGGTGAGAGCGCGGCGATGACCGAGCGCAAGCCTAGGGCGGTGCTCGCGGCGGCGTGCTCCGGGCGCCGCCCCTCGCACGCGGAGGCGCTGGCGCTCGCTCGATTCTCCGACCTCGACGCGCTCATGGCGGCGGCGGCGGCGATCCGCGATGAGGCGCGCGGCGCGGTGGTGTCATACTCACGCAAGGTCTTCATCCCGCTCACCCGGCTGTGCCGCGACGTGTGCCACTACTGCATCTTCGCGCAGCCGCCGCGCCGAGGCGCGCGCGCGTACCTCACGCCGGACGAGGTGCTCGCCATCGCCCGCGCCGGCGCCGCCGCCGGCTGCAAGGAGGCGCTGTTCACCCTCGGCGACAAGCCCGAGCTCCGCTACCGCGTCGCGCGCGACGAGCTGGCGCGCCTCGGCCACGAGACGACGCTGTCGTATCTCGCCGAGACGGCGGCGCTGGTGCGCGACGAGACCGGTTTGCTGCCGCACCTCAACCCGGGCGTCATGGCGGCCGCCGAGGTCCGGGCGCTGCGCGCGGTGTCGGTGTCGCAGGGGCTCATGCTCGAGAGCGCGTCGGCGCGTTTGTGCGAAAAGGGCGGGCCCCACCACGGCTCGCCCGACAAGGACCCCAAGACGCGGCTCGCCACCATCCGCCACGCCGGAGAAGCGGCGGTGCCGTTCACCACCGGCATCCTGATCGGCATCGGCGAGACCCGGCGCGAGCGCGTCGAGTCGCTGCTGGCGCTGCGCGACGCGCACGACCGCCACGGTCACGTCCAGGAAATCATCATCCAGAACTTTCGCGCCAAGGCTGGGACGCGCATGGCCGGGGCGCCCGAGCCGGGGCTCGCCGACCAGCTGTGGACCATCGCCGTCGCCCGCATCGTCTTCGGCGCCTCGACGAGCATCCAGGCGCCGCCGAACCTGCGGCCGGGCGCGCTCGCGCGGCTCATCGACGCCGGCATCGACGACTGGGGCGGCGTCTCGCCGGTGACTCCGGACTACGTCAACCCCGAGGCGCCGTGGCCGCGCCTCGATGCGCTCGCCCGCGCCACGGCGAAAGCGGGAAAGACGCTGACCGAGCGCCTCGCGATCTACCCGGCCTATGCCCGCGACGCCGAGCGCTGGCTCGACCCCAGCCTGCGCACGCCGGTGCTGCGCGCGATCGACGCCGAGGGCTTCGCGCGTACCGACCCGTGGTCGCCGGGCGCCGCGACCGCGGTGCCGGACATCGCGCCGGACGTCTTGGCGGCCGCCAGCGACGGCGCGCCGGCGCTTGCCGCCGCCGACGCGCTCACCCGAATCCTGCACCGGGCGCGCGACGGCAAGGAACTCGGCGAGTCCGAGATCACGCGGCTGTTCGCGGCGCGCGGGCGCGAGTTCGCGGCGGTCCGCGACGCCGCCGACCGGCTGCGCAAGGAGACATGCGGCGACACCGTGACCTACGTCGTCAACCGCAACATCAACTACACCAACGTCTGTTACTTCCGCTGCGGCTTCTGCGCGTTCTCGAAGGGAAAGCTGAGCGAGAACCTGCGCGGACGCGCTTACGACCTCGATCTCGACGAGATCGCCGGGCGCGCGCGCGAGGCCTGGTCGCGCGGCGCCACCGAGGTGTGCATGCAGGGCGGCATCCACCCGGCCTACACGGGCGCGACCTATCTCGACATCTGCCGCGCGGTGAAGGCGGCGGCGCCCGGCATCCACGTGCACGCGTTCTCGCCGCTCGAGGTGTGGCAGGGCGCGCGCACCCTCGGGGCGGCGGTCTCCGACTTCCTCGCCGCGCTCAGCGCCGCCGGGCTCGGCTCGCTGCCGGGAACGGCGGCCGAGATCCTCGACGACGAGGTGCGCGCCGTCATCTGCCCCGACAAGATCACCACCGCCCAGTGGCTCGAGGTGATGGCGGCGGCGCACGCCGTGGGCCTGAGGACGACGTCGACGATCATGTTCGGCCACGTCGACCATCCGCGGCACTGGGCCCGCCATCTCATTCGCCTGCGCCGGCTGCAGGCGCGCACCGGCGGCTTCACCGAGCTGGTGCCGCTGCCCTTCGTGCACATGGAGGCGCCGCTCTACCTCAAGGGCAAGGCGCGCCCCGGGGCCACCTTCCGCGAGGCGGTGCTGATGCACGCGGTGGCGCGTCTGGCGCTCCATCCGCACATCACCAACATCCAGACATCGTGGACGAAGATGGGGCCCGACGGGGCCAAGGCGTGCCTGCGCGCCGGCGCCAACGACCTCGGCGGCACCCTGATGAACGAATCCATCACCCGCGCGGCGGGCGCGGTGCACGGCCAGGAGATGGGGCCGGCGCGCATGGAGGAGATGATTCGCGCGCTCGGCCGCGCGCCGGCGCAGCGCACGACGCTCTACGGACGCCCGCCGGCGGAGCGCACCGCCGCGTCGTTCGCCGCGCCGGCGCTGGCCACGGCCGTCAACACGCCGGCGCGGCGCGGCGCGCGCGATGGCGCGGCGCCCGGCCTCGTTCGCCCCCTCGTCCGCCCCCTCGTCCGTCCCGGCCACGTCGCGAGCGGCGATTAGCGCTCAGAATCCGGGCTTCGTGAAACGGGCCGCGCCCTTCGGCAGGCCCGGGATGAGGGCCAGAGCCTCGTCTCGCGGCAACCCAAAACCAGAGACAAGCGTTCCCGCCGGTGGTTCCGGCGACGAGAGTCACCTCAGCCGCGGGATGATCTCGCGGGCGATGATCTCGATCTGCTCGCTCTCGTACTTGTAGGGCACGAAGATGATCTTCTGCACGCCCGCGTCGATCTGGGCCTGGAGCTGCTCGACGCACTCCTCGGGGGTGCCGAGGATCGCGCTGTCGGTGGTCGAGTCGCTCCACGAGGCAAAATCCCACTCGGTGTTGAGCCACTCCATCATGGGCCCTTCGACCGCGGCGCGCGACGCGCCGACCATGATCGGCAGCTGATGGCAGTTGACGAGCGAATCGGGGTCCTTGCCCGCCTCCTCGGCGAAGTTTCGCACCTTGGTCCACGACTTGGTGAAGCCCTCGGGCGTGTAGAAGTAGGTGAGCCAGCCGTCGCCCCTGGTCGCCGCCCGCTTGAGCACGCGCTCGACGTAGCCGCCGATGAGGATCTGCGGCCGCGGCCGCTGCACCGGCTTGGGGAACATCACGGCGTTGCGCAGGTTGTGCGGCGGGTACTCGCCGTTGACCATGTCCTCGAGCCACAGGCGCATGAGGATGTCGAGGTTCTGATCCATGATCCGGCCGCGCCTCTCGAACGCGATGCCGACGGCGTCGAACTCGCGCTTGTACCAGCCCGAGGCCACGCCGAGGACGAGCCGCCCCTGGGACACCTGGTCGATGCTCGACAGCTGCTTCGCCAGCACCACCGGGTTGCGCAACGGCAGCACCAGGATGCCGGTGCCCAGCTTGATGGTCTTGGTGCGCGCCGCCACCGCGGTCAGCATGAGTCCGATAAATCCCAGGTTGACGAAAAACAATAAGTGACCAAGCCCCACGACTTCATCCGCCGGAATTTTTCTCAGGTTGAGCAAATAGAATAGGATCAGGGTGGCGAGCAACAGCATCTGCCCCCACTGAGAAGGTTCACGAATAAATACCTTAAGATCTTTCAAGAGGATCGAAATATACGGTCCGGCGCGCCGCGGCAGCCACGCCGGGCGCCTGTTCGGCGAGTTGTTCGCACCCTACATGGAGGGCAAGCAAAACGGCGGGCTCCGCAAGCGCTGGGCGCGCGGCTCCGGCGATCCCCCGCTCCGGCCCTCCAACTGGAAGCGCGAAGCACTGCGCGCGAAGCACGCGACCCGTTGGAGTAAAGAGCCATGTATGGGGTGCTCTACCTACGCCGTGCGCGAGGGTGAGGAGCAGCCGACCTGGGTGGTTACCGGAACCGACGAGGCCGGCTCAACGACGTCGGCTGCGAGACATCCACTATCTTCTGATTGCGCGCCGGGATACCCAGGGAAGGACGTGCCCATGACGAGTGCCACCGCCCGCATCTCGAGCCTCACTCAAT
>JADFMW010000084.1 GCA_022563655.1 Pseudomonadota bacterium | reverse complement strand
CGGCGTCTCGCCGGCCGGGCCGCGTCTCTGCCCTGCCCGCAGGGTCGCGCCGGGCGGGCCGCCCGCGGCGTCGAGAGCCTCCACCGTAGCGGCGGCTACGCTTTTCGGCTCTCTCCTGGCGGATCGATCCCGCCCGGCGCGATGACGGCCGCTTCCTGGGGAGAAATGCGGGCTAGCGCAAGCTCGAGAGGTTGGCGATCAGGGCCTCGTTGCTGAGCCGGATCTCGCGGGCCACCCTGCGGGCCGCCTCCCGGTCGGCCACGCCGCACTCCCGGGCGACGCTGGCGCACCGTTTGCCTTCCTCGATCATCGCTTCGATGACGATCCGCTCGATCAGCTTGGTCACCTTCGTGGTCTGAGCCTCGGTCGGCGACGCCGCCAGGGTCTCGATGACGCCGGCGGCGGCGCTCTCGGCGCGTTCCCGTATGTTCATCTCAGGGCCTCGTTTTCACTCACGTTGTACAGATACCCCGGAATCGAAAGATATTCCAGTCCCCCGCCCGCCCCTCACGGGCTCGCGACGACGGGTTGGGCCAGGATCCACAGGCCGATCATCGTGTGGCCCACGATCAACGCCAGCATGGGCGCCTGGCTCCGCAAGGCCCGACTATGGCGCCCGAAGACGCGCAGGGCCATGACGTGGGCGAGGTACACCGCCAGCATGTGGCCGGTGACGATCGTGGTGACGATCGTGGTGACCGTCGCGGATTGGACCGGCCCGAACGCGTGCGCTATGATGTCTTCGAGGTTGCAAGCAACAAATTGAAAGGGAGGATTCCGATGCGCGGTTATCTTGCTGCGGCGCTTGGCGCGCTCTTCGTTCTCGGCTTCGGCGCCGCCGGCAGCCAGGCCGAGATCCTGGCGATGATCAATTATGAAACCAAATCCAAAGAATCGCTCAAGGCGCTGAAGCCGACGGTCGTTCAGCCTCGCGACCGGTCCGAAGGCATCGCCATCATGGATGTCGATCCGGGCTCGGACAATTTCGGCAAGGTATTGTACGACATCCCCCTGCCGCCCGATCTCGTGGCCCACCACATCTTCTACAACAAGGACCTGAGCAAGGCCTACATCACGGCCCTGGGCAAGAGCGAACTCCAGGTCATGGACATGACGCGATTTCCCTATCGGATGAAGACGGTGGAGCTGCCGGACTGCCAGGTCGGGGAAGACGTCGTGTTCTCGGACGACAACAAGACCTGGTATTTGACCTGCATGGGAAGCCACAAGGTCATCGTCGGAGACGCCGCTTCCGACGAGCCGACCGGCGCCATCACGGCCGAGGGCGACGTCTTCATCAAATATCCGCACGGCGTCGCCGTTCACAACGGCATCGACCGCGTGCTGGTGACCAGCACCGTGCGCGCCTCCGACCTCGGAGATCCGGGGGAGACGATTACCTCGATCGAGGCCAGCACCGGCAAGGTGCTGTCGACGCTAAAGCTCTCGAACAAGCCGTCCCCCTCGGGCGAGGCCCCGGTGGAGATCGTGTTCGCGCCGGCCTCCGATCCGCCCGTCGCCTACATCACGAACATGTTCGGCAACACCGTGTGGGCGGCCGTGTGGAACCCGTCGAAGAAGGATTTCGACGTCCAGCAAGTGATCGACACCGCGGCCTTCGACGGCGGCGTGCCGCTGGAGATGTACTTCAACAAGAAGATGGACCGGCTCTACCTGACCACGGCGAAGCCGGGGCAGTTCCACATCTTCGACATCGGCGCGGGGCTGCTCGAGCCGAAGCTCCTGAAGTCGATCGCCACCGGCGCGGGGGCGCATCACGTGGCGATCACGCGCGACGAGAAGCTCGCCTTCGTGCAAAACGCGCTGCTCAACCTTCCGGGGATGAGCGACGGCTCGATCACGGTGATCGATCTCGACAAGGGCGAGGCCATCGCCACGATCGACACCCTGAAGAACCAGGGCTTCAATCCCAACCTCATCGTCCTGCTGCCCGAGTGGTACAACGCCGCCGGCCATTGCAACAACGGACCGAAGTCTTGCTTCTAGGCGAACGGGCCTGCTTCCAGGTGAACGGGCCTGCTTCTAGGCGAACGGGCCTGCTTCCAGGTGAACGGGCCTGCTTCCAGGTGAACGGATATAGCGGTGGCCAGCCCTGGGCCGCCGCTCCTTCTTCTTGATCTACTTGCAACCGTGCCCGCCGGCGCAACGCGGGGTTAAGCCTGCGTTCCAGCGACGGTGAGGCGGTCGACCAGGAGCGACGGCTGGCCGACGCCGACCGGCACGCCCTGGCCGTTCCTCTGCCGAAGGCGCCGACGCGGGTCACCACGTCGGCGCCGTTGCCGTTGAGCGCGGCGATTCGCCGCTCAGGCTACACCAGATCCATGCGAATGGTTTTCGGCCACTTGGCAGACGATTGCAACGGGCTACGTATTGCGAGCATAGGTCATGCCTCGGCCATTCAGCGCTCGTACTGCGAAGCGCGGCATCTCTTAAAGATTGAAACTCTTCAACTTACTAACCATATTAACGGTTATTCGCATATCCATATGCAAGATTTTGGATCGGCGAAAGCGCCGGTGAGCTCGTGGCAGAGCTCCCGGCTGAGACTCGCCAAACAGCTAAAGGAAAAAGGGAGGGAGTGACAAGATGATCGAGCAAACGCTACCAAAGGAAATGCTGGATAGGGCAGCTGTTCAGCAAGAGAGTGAAGAGCAGTTGTTCGCGAAGCAAAATGTCGTCGGCGTGGCGCTGGGAAACAGAGTCAAGGACGAGCAGGAAACCGATGAGCCCGTTATTTCCGTGCTCGTGAACCATAAGATCGTGTCCAAACTGTTGTCCGAAGCCGACCAGGTTCCAGCCAAGATCAAAGACGTTGCGACCGATGTCGTCGAGGTCGGCGACATCTTTGCCGGCGGGGGCGATCTCTCCGCGGTCGAAGACGTAGACGAGATTCACGAAACCGTGACGCCGCAACTGCTTCGCAGACGGGTGCGGCCCGCCCGGGGCGGATACAGCGTCGGTCACTACAAGATCACCGCCGGGACTCTGGGAACCTGCTGCTACGATCTCAGCCCGTTTCCGAGTATTCCGCGCAGGTACTACATCCTGAGCAACAACCACGTCCTGGCCAACTCCAACAACGCGAGAATAGGTGATCCGATCCTACAGCCCGGCCCGTACGACGGCGGCAGGTATCCTCAGGACCTGATCGCGCGTCTGAGCCGGTTCGTGCCGATCCGGTTCATCTCCGGCACGTCCGCACCGTGCAACTATGTCGACGCCGCCATCGCGGAGGGTGACTTCGAAGATCTGAACCGCGAAATCTACTGGGTCGGCTACGTGAAACGCCTTTACGTCGCGCCCCAAATCGGCGACGTCGTGGAGAAAACCGGGCGAACGACGAACTTCACGACCGGCACGGTGACAAACATAAACGGAACCCTGAATGTCAATTACGGCGCCGGCCGAGTGGCCAGGTTCTGCCGCCAGATCATCACCACCAACATGAGCGCGGGCGGCGATTCCGGAAGCTTGGTCGTGAACCTCGACGAAGGCGCCGTGGGTTTGCTGTTCGCGGGCTCCGCGACGCGCACCATCGTCAACAACATCGCGTACGTTCAGGCACTGCTGCGAGTCCGCGTGACCGAGAAGTAGCGCCCGCGCGACCTGAATATCGGCGGAGATGGGGCGTTGAATGCGGTATCTCGCGCCCCATCTTTGCTGAGGATCGGAAATTCCCAGGAAGCGGTAAGCGAGCATCATGGACGTCGCAAAAGCATTACGGAAAGCCGAGGCTTGGCTCGACGAGATCGAAGGCGTCGAGGGAGTCGCCCAGGGCAAGGTCGGCGAGGAAGACTGCATTACGGTCTTCGTAACCCTGAGAGAAGCGGCGAAAAAGATCCCGGGCAACTTACATGGCTACAAGGTTGTCATTGAGTACACGAACGGCTTCGACGCACAGTTATAAGACAAAATCGCCCCATCATATAGACAGCCGGGTTGTTACCGCAGAACCATCTGGCGGCGGAGTTGATTGGCGCGCGCGCAAACGCCAGTCCCCTCTGGTCGCGGACGGGAGCGTTTCGTCGATCGTTTTGCTGATATTCCAAGAGTGGTTATGTTGAGCTGCGTCAGACCCGGCCCGGTCCCCGTGACGGCCGCCCGATCGACGCCCGGCTCGCCGTCCATGTGCGGCTCCACATCGGGCCCCGCGGGTATCGATGAAGCCTGCGTTCCCCCGACGGTGAGGCGTCGAGCACGAGCGACGGCCGGCCGACGCCGACCGGCACGCCCTGGCCGTTTCTGCCGCGGGCGCCGATGCCGGAGTCGAGGCGCATGTCGTTGCCGTAGGCGCCGACGAGCGCGGCGCCCTTGACCGGCGGGCCGACCTTGGCGTCCTCGATCAGGCAGGCCTCCGAGCCGAGAACGCGAACTTGCCCGAGGTGATGCCGGCCAGGGCCGCCGCCGTGGGGCGGCTGGCGCCGCTCGACGCCGGCATCGTCGGGCTTCATCGTCGGGCTTGCCGGCACTGTTGCGCTCCGGGTGACGTTGTTACGATGGCCGACGGGCTGCGGCGCGGCCGCATCCGATCGCCCGACCACGACCAACGAACGGACCTGATATGGAAACACTTGCTCAAGACTATATGGAAACTACTTGCTCAAGACTGGCTGGACCAGTTCGTGGCCTTCGTGCCGCGGCTCGGCCTAGCGCTGATCATCTTCGTCGCTTTCTGGCTTGCGGGAAAGAGCATGCGCCGGGTCGTTAGCGCCGCGTTGTCGTCGCTTGGCGCCGACCGCGCCGAGATCGTCAAGCTGCTCGCCAACGCCGCGCGCGGCCACTCTCCTTGTGTTCGGCGCGATCACCGCGCTGGGCACCGTCGGCATCGACGTCACCGCGCTCGTTGCCGGCCTCGGCCTGGTGGGATTCGGGCTGGCCTTCGCGCTGCGCGACGCGATTTCGAACCTGTTGGCCGGCGTGATCGTGCTGATGTACCGACCGTTTCGCGTCGGCGACCACGTCGCCACCGCGGGCTTCGAAGGCAAGGTGATGGCAATCGACCTGCGCTACACGACCATCGATGCCGGCGACAACCGCCACCTGATTCCGAACTCGACCCTGTTGTCCAAGCCGGTGACCGTGCCGCGCGGGACCGCGGCGGCGTGACAGGAGGCTGCTTGAATTCGACCGTAAAAGGGACATCTACGTACCCTGATCCCGCGCGGTCGCCGAGAGCCGCGGCGGCTTCACTCGCTCGATGATGAGGTGAATCGATGGCGCCTGTCGCCCTCGCCACGAAGGAGTTGCCCGAACACGTCTCGCACGCGGGCTACCGGGTCGTTATCGCGCCGAGCCCGAAACGGATCAGGGCCGTCTTCAACGGCGAGGTCGTCGCCGACAGCACCCGCGCCCTGGTGATGCAAGAAACGCGCCTGCCGTGGGTCTACTACTTCGCGCGGGAGGACGTGCGCATGGACCTGCTCGCGCGCACCGACCATCGCACCAACTGTCCGTTCAAGGGTAACGCCTCGTATTGGACGCTGACGGTCGCCGATCGGTCGGCCGCGAACGCGGTCTGGAGCTACGAAGGCGCCTTCGACGAGGCGTCGCGCGTCAAGGACTATGTCGCCTTCGATTGGAACTCTCTCGACGCGTGGTACGCCGACGACGACGAGATGGCCGACCAACCGCGCGATCGGGAGCCGGAGGAAGACAACCCCTTGGTCGAGTGGCTCATTCGGGACGCCTGGAAGGCGCGTTCCTCGCCAGATCTGGTCGCCCGGCTCTCCGACGCATTGGTGGCCGCCGGATTCCCGCTGTGGCGGTTGCGGCTCCTCATTCGGACCCTGAATCCGCAGTTGTTTGGGTTCACCTATACCTGGCAGCGCGACATCGGAGGAATCGCGGAATCTCACGCGACCCACGCGGGACTTCAGTCCTTGCAATACCGCGACAGCCCCTTCGCTCCGATCTTCAAGGGCGAGGGCGGCATCCGCCGGCGCCTCGAGGGGCCCGACCCCCGGCTCGA
Organism: Pseudomonadota bacterium; assembly: GCA_022563655.1. Taxonomy (GTDB): domain Bacteria; phylum Pseudomonadota; class Alphaproteobacteria; order JAAXGF01; family JAAXGF01; genus JADFMW01. Next base: position 4,095 of record JADFMW010000084.1, on the reverse strand, counting down.
CTTCCCGATCCTTAAGGACCTGGTCGAGGAAGGCGCCACGGACTATGTCGCCATGCCGCTACGATTCTCGGACGGGCAGATCAACATCGTCGTCTTGGTGTCGGACCGGCCCGGCGGATTCTCGACCGAGGATTTGGGCCATCTTCACGAGGTCCTGCCGAACCTCAGCCGCCAGTTCGAAGCCCACGCGCAGCGCGTGTCTTCGTTGACCCTGTTGCGGACCTACCTGGGCACAAACGCCGGTGATCGGGTGATGAACGGTCTCGTCAAGCGGGGTGACGGCGAGGACATGCACGCGGTGATCTGGATCTCCGACCTCCGCGGCTCGACCGAGTTGGCGGACTCCCTGTCCCGCGACGACTATCTGGACACGCTCAACCAGTTTTTCGATTGCGTTGCCGGCGCCGTGATCGAGCATGGCGGCGAGGTGTTGAAGTTCATTGGCGATGCCGTGCTCGCCATATTCGCGATCGACGACCCCGGCCAGCCGCGCCCCGACGCCTGCACCGGGGCGTTGTCCGCGGTGCATGACGCGCGGCAGCGGATCGCCGCCGTCAATCAAGATCGCATGGCGCAGAATCGGCCGCCGCTCGCGTTCGGCACCGGGCTGCACCGGGGCAATCTCACCTTCGGGAACATCGGCACGACGAAGCGCCTGGATTTCACCGTCATCGGGCCGGCGGTCAACGAGGTCGCGCGCATCGAGGCATTGTGCAAGACGCTGGACGAGCCGGTTCTGATGTCGGCGGCCTTCGCAGAGAGCGTCGCCGGCGAACTCGTGTCCCTGGGTCATCACACCCTGCGCGGCGTGCGTCCCAAGCAAGAGATATTCACACTGGGGCCGGATGCCACGAGGCGGCGCGAGACCTGAGCCGTTGCGGGTTCGCGTTACGTAGACCGCGCGATCGAGGGCCTTGCGTGACGGCGCCCGGTACGCCACGGTAATCTTCGACGTACCGAATCTTTGACGTACCGAATCTTTGACGTACAGGCGCCCAACCCGTCGAGCGACCCCGTGACATGAGCACCGACCAGGCAACGATCTTCGCGATTCTCGTCGCCCTGTTCGTCCTCTTCGTCTGGGGACGCTGGCGCTACGACATCGTTGCCTTTCTCGCGCTGCTCGCCGCGGTCGTCGCCGGCGTGGTGCCGTTTGCCGGCGCGTTTCGCGGCTTCGGGCACCCGGCCACGGTGACGGTGGCCCTGGTGCTGGTGATGTCACGGGCGCTGATGAACTCCGGCGCCGTCGACTTGATCGCGCGCCACGTGAGGCTGTCGGCGAAGCGCCTGTCGCTCCACATCGGCGCGCTGTCGAGCCTGGGCGCGAGCCTGTCGGCGGTCATGAACAACGTCGGCGCGCTCGCCCTGTTGATGCCGGTGGCGATACAGGCCGCGGCCAAGGCCAAGCAGTCGCCGGCCGTGGTGCTCATGCCGCTGTCGTTCGGCACCATTCTCGGCGGCCTGGTGACCATGATCGGCACGCCGCCCAACATCATCATCGCGACCTTCCGCGACAAGACCGCGGGCGAGCCGTTCGGCATGTTCGACTTCACGCCGGTCGGCGCCGCGGTGGCGATCGTCGGCCTCGTCTTCGTCGCGTTCGTCGGCTGGCGCCTGATCCCGCCGTCGCGGCGCAAGAAGCTGTCGCCGGCAGAGCTGTTCGACCTCGAGGACTACGTCTCCGAAGCGCGCGTCCCGGAGGGGTCCGATGCGGTCGGCCTGACCGTCCACGAGATCGAGGAGCTGACCCGCGACGTCGACGCCGTCATCGTCGGCGTCATCCGCAAGGGGCGCCGCGGCTTCGGCGTGGCGCGGCGCGAGCCGATCGAGGTCGGCGACCTGCTCGTCATCGAGGCCGGGCCTCAGAGCATCGACGCGTTCATCACCCAGCTCAAGCTCGAGGTCGTCGGGGTCGAGGGCTCGAAAGCCAAGCTCCTGCGCACCGATGACGTGGTGTTGATGGAGGCCGTGGTGCCGCGGCGGTCGCGAATCGAGCGGCGCACCGCCAGTGCCGTCCGCCTCAGAAGCCGCTACGGCGTGAACCTGGTCGCGGTCTCGCGCCAAGGGGCGCCGATCCGCGAGCGGCTGGGCACGTTGACGCTCAAGGCCGGCGACGTGCTGCTCCTCCAAGGCGATTCCGAGCGCCTGCCCGAGGTCATCGCGGCGATCGGCTGCCTGCCGCTCGCCGAGCGCGGCTTGCAGATTGGCAAGGGCGGGCAGGCGTGGCTGTGCGCCGGCATCTTCGCCGCCGCGATCGCCGCCGCCGCGGCCGGCCTCGCGCCGTTTCCGATCACCCTGTCGTTGGCGGTGGTCGCGGTGGCGCTGCTGAAGATCGTCCCGCCGCGCGAGATTTACGAAAGCGTCGACTGGCCCGTGATCCTGCTGCTGGGCGCGATGATTCCCGTCGGCGAGGCGCTCGAGACGACCGGCGCGACCGGGTTGATCGCCGGCGCCATCGTCGATCTCGCCGCGGGTATCCCGCCGGTCGCCATTCTGGTGGTGCTGATGGTCGTCACGATGACGCTGTCCGACATCATGAACAACGCCGCGACCGCCGTGGTGACGGCGCCGATCGCCGTGGGCATCGCGGGGCAGCTCGGCCTCGACCCCGATCCCTTCCTGATGACCGTCGCGGTCGGCGCGTCGTGCGCCTTCCTGACGCCGATCGGCCACCAGAACAACATGCTCATCATGGGGCCGGGCGGCTATCATTTCGGCGACTACTGGCGCATGGGCCTGCCGCTCGAGGTGCTCATCGTCGCGGTATCGATTCCGATGATCGTATGGGTGTGGCCGCTCTGACATGATGGGCTTCGAGAAGGTCGCCGAGGTGTGGCGCGGAGCGGTCGTCGAAAGCGTGCACTTCGGCGTCGCCGCGGTGGCCAACGCCGACGGCGAGATCGTCCACGGCTGGGGCGACCCGAGCGTGGTCACCTATCCGCGCTCGGCGCTCAAGCCGATTCAGGCGATCGCGTTGGTCGAGACCGGGGCGCACCGGGCATACCGCCTCGAGGAGCGCCACCTCGCCCTGGCCTGCGCGTCGCACCTGGGCGAGCCCATGCACGTCGATCTGGTCGAGCGCTGGCTCGAGACGCTCGGACTGAGCGAGCAAGCGTTGGCCTGCGGCCCCGATTACCCGATCGACGTCGACGCCGCGCACGCCTTGATTCGCGCCGGCCGCGACAAGTCCAGGCTCTATCACAACTGCTCGGGCAAGCATTGCGGGTTCCTGACGGTGGCGCGGCACATGGGGTGGGACGTGGCGGGGTATGGCGAGCGCGACCATCCGGCACAGCGGCGCTATCTCGACTCGCTTTCCGAGCTCCTTGGCCGCGATGCCCGCGCTCTGGATTTCGGGGTCGATAGCTGCACCCTGCCGGCGGCGGCTCTCTCGGTCGGCGACGCCGCCGTGGTGATGGCGCGCTTCGCGGCGGCGCGGGTGGACCTCGCCCGGCCGCAAGGGGGCGATACGGGCCATCCACGAGGCCGCGCGGGGCCATCCCCGTTACATGTCGGGGACCGGCCAGCTCAACGAGCGCCTGGTCGAGGCCACCGACGGCCGCGTCCTCATGAAGGTGGGTGCCGAGGGCTTCCTCGCCGCATTCGTGCCCGACCAGGGGCTCGGCATCGCCCTCAAGATCGCCGACGGCAATCCGCGCGCGCGCGCGGTCGGGTTCCTCGCCCTGCTCGGCGAGTTGAACCTCCTCGACGACGACGCCGCGCGCCAGCTGGGCGGCATGTTCGAGGAAGCGGTGGTCGACAGCATGGGCAAGACCGTCGGGCACGTTCGCCCGTACCGGCCATAGGCCCCGACCGGCACCACCCCCGATCGGGGAACATCGAACGGAGGCATAGCGCCATGAAAGCACGAATCAAATGGATCGAGGGCCGCATGTTTCTCGGCGAGTCGGGCAGCGGCCACGCCGTCGCGTTGGGGCGGTCGGGGCGCCCCGACAACCCCTCCACGTGCCCGAGTCCGATGGAGCTGATACTGATCGGACTGGGCGGGTGCACGGCTTTCGACGTCGTCCACATTCTCGAGAAGTCGCGCGAGCCGATCGACGATTGCGTGGCCGAGCTCGACGCCGAGCGCGC
>JADFMW010000083.1 GCA_022563655.1 Pseudomonadota bacterium | reverse complement strand
CGAAAACCTCCCGCGCGCGCTCGACATGCTCCGGCCCTACATACCCGTCGCCGGAGCGCCGTGGACGGCGCTCGAGCCCCTGCCCGGCGGCGATCTGCCTGACGCCGACTTCGAGCGTTTCTCGAGCGCGCTCTGCCGCGGCCGGCCGTGGCTGCCCACCGACCTCGCGCAGCGCTACGCGCGCGCCTACGGCACCCGCACGGAGGCGCTGCTCGGCGACGCGCGCTCGGTGAACGACCTCGGCCGCGACTTCGGCGCCGGCCTCCACGAACGCGAGGTCGCGTACCTCGCGAGCAACGAGTGGGCGGCGACGGCGGAGGACATCCTGTGGCGGCGCAGCAAGCTCGGCCTGCACGCGCCCAAGGAGACCGCCGCGGCGCTCGACGGCTGGCTCGCCGGCAACGCCGCCGGGGCGCGGCTGAGCGCACAATGACGCCGGCCCTCCGGAACGCCGTCTAGGGCGCGTCTCAGCGCACGTAGGAGGCGCCGTTCACGTCGATCGTCGCCCCGGTGGCGTGGCGCGCCAGCCCGGAGGCCAGGAACGCCACCACGTTGGCGACGTCCTCGGGGCTCGCCATGTCGCCCAGGGGAATCTCGTCGAGCACCGAGTCCTCGCCGTGGTCGCGCATGCGCCGCTCCACCCTCTCGGTGCGCACGAAGCCCGGCGCGACGACGAATGCGACGATGTTGTCGGCCCCGAAACCGCGCGCGATCGTGCGCGTCAGCGCCACCATGCCGGCCTTCGACGCGGCGTAGTGGGTATAGTCCGGGGCGTCGCCGCGAAAGGCGGCGCGGCTGGCGACGTTGACGATCGCGCCACCACCGCGCTCGCGGAAGTGGCGGACGGCCTCGCGGCACAGGTGCGCCGCCGCCACCAGGTTGACGCCGAGGGTGCGCGCCCACGTCGCGGCCCAGGTCTCGAAGTCGGCGTCGACGCCCGCCGCGACATAGATGCCGGCGTTGTTGACCAGCACGTCGACGCGCCCCTTCCAGGCAACGGCGTCGCGCCACAGCGCGGGCACGCAGGCTTGGTCCTCGAGATCGGCCCTCACCAGGTGGCACCGCTCGCGGCCAACCTCGTCGGCGAGCGCCACGGCGCGCTCGTGGCTCCTGCCGTAGTGCAGCACGACGTCGCCGCCCGCGCCCGCGAGGGTGCGGACGACGGCGGCGCCGATCCCTCGCGACCCGCCGGTCACGAGGGTCACCTTTCCGCTGAGATCGATCATGGTCTGCGCTTCCTTCCGTTGAGACGGCAACGCACGCCTTATACCCGACCACGGCCGCAGCGAAGGACTGGTTTGCGCCGATCGGGCGAAGTCGGTCCCGCGAGCGCGAGCGGCGGGAGAACAGGACGGCATGCGTCCGCCGAGGTCCTGCCGGTGGAGCACCGCGAATGGGGGCAAAAGCGCCGCCGCCGCATTCCGCGTCAAACGGCTTGACTATCTCCGCAAGGTGCTTAATTGACATACAGGACTGTAGCGGTCCTCATTCGCGACGGGGCGGAGCAAGATGATTCGGCTGAGCCGGCTGGCAGACTACGGCGTGGTCCTGATGACCCACATCGCGGGAGATGCGGAGCGGCCGTGCGCGGCGCACGCGGTGGCGGCGGCAACCCGGATTCCGGAGCCGACGGTGAGCAAGGTTCTCAAGGCGCTGTCGCGCCATGGGCTGCTCGAGTCACACCGCGGCGTGAACGGCGGCTACACCCTGGCGCGCGCGCCTTCCGAGATATCGGTGACCGAGATCATCGCCGCGGTCGACGGGCCGATCGCCATGACCGAATGCCTCGATGCCGACGGCGGGGCGTGCAGCCTGGAGACGTTCTGCCCGACGCGGGGCAGCTGGCTGAAGATCAACAACGCCATCCGCCAGGCGCTCGACGAGATTTCGCTGGCGGACATGATCGCGCCGACCCTGCTGTTCCCGCCGCCGGCGGCGCCCGGCGAGCGCCGCCGCCTGATCTCGTGATGGGCTGATCTCGTGATGGGCTGATCTCGTGATGGGCTGATCTCGTGATGGGCTGGGCTCGCGATGAGCGGGCGGATCTGAAACGACGGAAGACACTTGGGGCCTCGGCCCCCGGGGAGGTGGAAAATGGTTGCGATCGCTGAATCAGTCACTTCACTGACGGAAGGCGAGTACAAGTACGGCTTCGTCAGCAACGTCGAGTCCGACATCGCCGCGTGCGGCCTCAGCGAGGACACGGTCCGCTTCATCTCGGCGAAGAAGGACGAGCCCGAATGGCTGCTCGCATGGCGGCTCAAGGCCTTACGCGCCTGGACCACAATGAAGGAGCCGTCGTGGGCGCGCGTCGATTACTCGCCGATCGACTACCAGGACGTCTACTACTACGCGGCGCCGAAGAGCGGGGATCGCCCCAAGAGCCTCGACGAGATCGATCCCGAGCTGCTGCGCACTTACGAGAAGCTCGGCATCCCCCTCAAGGAGCAGGAGGTTCTCGCCGGCGTCGCCGTCGACGCCGTGTTCGACAGCGTCTCGGTGGCGACCACGTTCAAGGACAAGCTCGCCGAGCTCGGCGTCATCTTCTGCTCGTTCTCCGAGGCGGTACGTGAGCACCCCGAGCTGGTGCGGCGCTACCTCGGCAGCGTCGTCCCCTACACCGACAACTTCTTCGCCACGCTCAATTCGGCGGTGTTCAGCGACGGCTCGTTCGTTTACGTGCCCAAGGGCCTGCGCTGCCCGATGGAGCTGTCGACCTACTTCCGCATCAACGCCGAGAACACCGGGCAGTTCGAGCGCACCCTGATCATCGCCGACGAGGGCAGCTACGTGAGCTATCTCGAAGGCTGCACGGCGCCGATGCGCGACGAGAACCAGCTCCACGCGGCGGTGGTCGAGCTGATCACGCACGACGACGCCCAGATCAAGTACTCGACGGTGCAGAACTGGTACCCCGGCGACAAGAACGGCAAGGGCGGCATTTACAACTTCGTCACCAAGCGCGGAATATGCCGCGGGCGCAACTCGAAGATCTCGTGGACCCAGGTCGAGACCGGCTCGGCGATCACCTGGAAGTACCCGAGCTGCATCCTCAAGGGCGACTACTCGGTGGGCGAGTTCTACTCGGTCGCGGTCACCAACAATTACCAGCAAGCCGATACCGGCACCAAGATGATCCATATCGGCAAGCACACGCGCAGCACCATCGTCTCGAAGGGGATATCGGCGGGCCACGCTCAGAACACCTACCGCGGACTGGTGCGCATGACGCCGAGCGCCGAGGGCGCGCGCAATCACACCCAGTGCGATGCGCTCCTGCTCGGCGATCGCTGCGGCGCCCACACCGTGCCCTACATCGAGGTCAAGAACAACACGGCGCGGGTCGAGCACGAGGCGACGACGTCGAAGATCAGCGACGACCAGCTGTTCTACTGCCGCCAGCGCGGCCTCTCGGCGGAGGACTCCGTGAACTTGATCGTCAACGGCTTCTGCAAGCAGGTGTTGCAAAATCTGCCGATGGAGTTCGCCGTCGAGGCGCAGAAGCTGGTCGGAATCAGCCTCGAGGGCAGCGTCGGCTGATCCGGCCCGGCGACACCAAAACAAGGAACGACGGTAACGGTGCTTAAGATCAGAAACCTGCACGTGGCGGTGGACGGCAAGGAGATCCTGCGCGGCATCACGCTCGACGTGAATGCCGGCGAGGTGCACGCCATCATGGGCCCCAACGGCTCGGGCAAGAGCACGCTCGCCTACCTGCTCGCCGGCCGCGAGGGCTACGCAGCCACCGAAGGCGAGATTCTTTACGACGGCCGCGACCTGCTCGCGCTCGAGCCCGAGGAGCGGGCGCGCGAGGGCGTCTTCCTCGGCTTCCAGTATCCGGTCGAGATTCCCGGCGTGGGCAGCATGAACTTCCTCAAGTCGGCGGTCAACGCCGTGCGCAAGCACCGCGGCCAGCCCGAGCTCGACGCCATGGATTTCCTCAAGCTCGCGCGCCAGACGATGAAGCTCCTGGAGATCGACGAGGCTCTGCTCAGCCGGCCCCTGAACGTCGGCTTCTCGGGCGGCGAGAAGAAGCGCAACGAGGTGTTCCAGATGGCCATGCTCGAGCCCAGGCTCGCCATTCTCGACGAGACCGATTCGGGCCTCGACGTCGACGCGCTGAAGGTCGTCGCCAAGGGCATCAACGCGCTGCGCGGCGAGACGCGCGCCATCGTGCTCATCACCCACTACCAGCGGCTGTTGAACTACGTGGTTCCCGACCAGGTCCACGTGCTCGCCGACGGGCGCTTCGTCAAGTCGGGCGGCAAGGAGCTCGCCCTCGAGATCGAGGATCAGGGTTACGCCGCGCTCGGCCTGCGCGACAACAGCGCGGCCGCGTAAGGCCACGGCGCCGGCGCACCAAAGCAGTCTCACCGAATGGCCGCGAAGACCGACACCAGCGAGGCATACGTCCACCGGTTCGCCGAGGCGAAGGCCACGCTTGCGGGCCACGGCCTGCCCTGGCTGGCCGGGCTGCGCGAGCGCGCTATCGAGCGATTCGCGGCCCTCGGCTTCCCCACCCGCAGGATCGAGGAGTGGAAGTTCACCGACCTCAGGGCGTTGACGAGAACCACCTTCTCTCCCGCCCCGCGGCTCGCCAACGGCGTCACCGGCGACGCGGTCGGGCGTTTTCTGCCGGCCGACCTGCCATCTCATCTGCTCGTCTTCGTCAACGGCCACCACAGGGCCGACCTGTCCGACGTCGGCGAGCTGCCGGCCGGCGTGCGCCTGTGCGGCCTCGCCGAGGCGCTCGCCGAGGCGCCCGAGCTATTGGAGGAGCAGCTCTGCCGCGACGGCGCGCTCGACGGGCACGCGCCGCTCGCGCTCAATACCGCGTTCATGACCGACGGCGCCGTCTTGATGCTGGCCAGAGGCGTCGCGCTCGAACGGCCGGTGCATCTCCTGTTCCTCGCCACGGGCGACGAGGCGCCGGCCGTCGCGCACCCGCGCAATATCATCGTCGCCGAGGCGGCGAGCCGCGCCACCGTGATCGAGACCTACGCCGCGCCGGCGGCCGGCGCATACTGGACAAACGCGGTCACCGACATCGTGATGGAGGCCGATGCCTCCGTCCGCCACGTCAAGGTGCAGGCCGAGAGCCACGACGCCTTCCACCTCGCCGTGACCCGCGTGCGCCTCGCCAAGGGAAGCGCGTACAACAGCTTCGTCGCCTCGGTGGGTGGGCGGCTCGCGCGCAACGAGATCACGGCCGTGCTCGGTGAAGGCGTCGAGTGCCGGCTGGGCGGCGTTTACCTGGCGCGGGGGCGCCAGCACCTCGACACCACCACCCTGATCGACCACGCGCGGCCGGCGAGCTTCAGCAACGAGCACTACAGGGGCGTTCTCGACGACTCCGCCCACGGCGTGTTCCAGGGCAAGATCATCATCCGCCCGGACGCCCAGAAGACCGACGCGCACCAGCTCAACAAGAACCTCCTGCTGTCGCGGACGGCGCACGTCGACACCAAGCCCGAGCTCGAGATTCACGCCGACGACGTGAAGTGCAGCCACGGCGCGGCGACGGGCGCGCTCGACGCCGAGGCCCTGTTCTATCTGCGCTCGCGCGGCCTCGACACCGATCTCGCGCAACGCCTGCTGATCGAGGCCTTCGTCGGCGAGATCATCGACGAGGTCGAGACGACGGCCCTGCGCGCGCACTTGCGGCGCGTCGCGGCCGCCTGGTTGACGCAGGTAAACAAGTGAAGAAGGAGCGGCTACGGTGGCGCTGAAGGCTGTCGCGGACCACGACGACGCGCCGCCCGCGCGCCCCTTCGACGCGCGCCGGGCACGCGACGACTTCCCGATCTTCAAGCAAAAGATCTACGGCAACCCGCTGGTGTTTCTCGACAGCGCCGCGAGCGCCCAGAAGCCGCGTGCCGTGATCGACGCCGTGCGCCACTGCTACGAGCGCGAGTACGCCAACATCCACCGCGGGGTCTACTACCTGAGCGAACGCGCGACCGCGGCGTTCGAGGACGCGCGCAAAAAGGTCCAGCGCTTTCTCAACGCCCGCGAGGCGCGGGAGATCGTGTTCACCCGCAGCGCCACCGAGGCCATCAACCTCGTCGCCGCCACTTACGGGCGCGCGTTCCTCGGCGAAGGCGACGAGATCGTGCTGTCGCACATGGAGCACCATTCGAACATCGTGCCGTGGCAGCTTCTGCGCGACCAGACGGCGGTGGTGCTTCGCGTCGCGCCGATCAGCGACGCCGGCGAGTTCTTGCTCGACGAGTACGAGAAGCTTCTCGGCCCGCGCACCAAGCTGGTCGCGATCACGCACGTCTCGAACGCGCTCGGCACCGTCACGCCGGTGCGCGACATCGTCCGCCTGGCCCACGAGCACGGCGCCAAGGTGCTGTTCGACGGCAGCCAGGCGGCGCCGCACCTCAACATCGACGTGCAAGAACTCGACTGCGACTTCTACGTCTTTACGGGCCACAAGGTTTATGGCCCGACCGGCATCGGCGTGCTGTACGGCAAGGCCGAGCACCTCGAGGCCATGCCGCCCTACCAGGGCGGCGGCGAGATGATCCATTCGGTGACGTTCGAGAACACCGACTACGCCGTCATACCGCATAAGTTCGAGGCCGGCACGCCGCACATCGCCGGGGCCATCGGCCTCGGCGCGGCGATCGATTACCTCACCGCCCTCGGGCTCGAGCGCATCGGCGCCCACGAGCATGCGGTGCTCGACTACGCCACCCAGCGGATCGGGGAGATCAACAGCGTGCGCCTCTTCGGCACGGCGCCCGACAAGGCGAGCATCCTCTCGTTCACGGTCGAGGGCGTGCACCCCCACGACGTGGGCACCGTGCTCGACCGCAGCGGCATCGCGGTGCGCGCCGGCCATCACTGCGCCCAGCCGCTGATGCACCGCTTCGGCGTGTCGGCGATGGTGCGCGCCTCGTTCGGCCTCTACAACACCGTCGAGGATGCCGACGCGCTCGCCGCCGGCATCGCCAAGGCCACCGGGTTCTTCGGCCGATGAGCGACGCCCTGCGCGAGCTATACCAGGAGGTCATCCTCGACCACAGCAGGCAGCCGCGCAACTTCGGCCCCTGCGACGCCGCCAACCGCACGGCCCGGGGCAACAACCCGCTGTGCGGAGACCGCATGGTCATCTATCTCATGGTCGAGAACGGCGTGGTGAAGGACGCCTCGTTCGAGGGCAACGGCTGCGCCATCTCGATGGCGTCGGCGTCGCTGATGACCGAGATGATCAAGGGCCGCACGGCCGACGAGGCCCGGACCATGTTCGAGCGCTTCCGCCGCCTCGTCACCGACGACGACGCCGACATCGACATGGGCGAGCTCGACAAGCTCAACGTCTTCGCCGGGGTGCGCGAGTTTCCGGTGCGCGTGAAGTGCGCGACCCTCGCCTGGCACACGCTCGCGGCGGCGCTCGATGGCAAGGGCGAGGAAATTTCGACCGAGGACTAGGCGAATGGGCGGACAGCGAAACGAGAGGCCATGAGCACCAAGGACCAAGCGGACGTCTCGCGGCAAAGCGTGGTCGAGGCGATCTCGACCGTCTACGACCCCGAGATCCCGATCAACATTTACGAGCTCGGGCTGATCTACGCGATCGACATCGACCCAGCGGGCCGGGTCTCGATCACGATGACCCTCACCGCCCCAGCCTGCCCGGTGGCCGACATACTGCCCGCCGAGGTGGCGGAGAAGGCGCGCGCGGTGCCCGGCGTCACCGACGTCAACGTCGAGCTGGTGTGGGACCCGCCGTGGACTCCCGACCGGATGTCTGAAGCCGCCCGCCTCGAGCTCGGGATGTTCTGAGGCCCCCTTTTCCCCTTACCGTGCGTCGCTGACGAGGCCGCGGGCCGTGAGATCGGCCAGCAGCGCGGCCACGTCCCGTTCGATCTCCGCCCCGGAAACCTCGGGGAACGCCCGATGCAGGATGGCGGCGGCCTGCGCGACGCCGATCGGCTCGGCCAACAGGCGCCAGAGAACCGTCCCGACAGCGTTGAGGTGGTAGATGCCCTGGCTATCGGGGTCGACGAGAAACACGTCGCGATCGATCGCCGTCTCGGTGACCTTCGGGTTGCGCCGAAATCGCGGCCCGAGCGAGCCCGCGGGACCTTCCGGGGCGCCGCCGGCGTGGAGGGAGGCGCGGCTTGGCATTTTGCGCCAAGGGGATGCGATGCCGTAGCCCTTGGCCGTCTTTTGAATCGTGATGATCGGCGGCGGCGCGGGCGGGGACGCGCACTCCGTGAGCCGCCAGCCGTGCAGCACGGCGGAGAAGCACTCGACCAAGTCGTCGCCGATCAGCGCGACCGGTTTCACAATCCCTTCGAAAGCGAGCAGCATGCTCGATAGATGGCCGGAGAATTCCGCGAACTTCAATAGCCCGGGTCACGGAAGTCGCCGCCGGGTCGAGCCTCAAGTGCAGCCTTCAACCAAGCGAAACGCCAACTGCTGCTCCGGCTCTGTGCCGGCTCTGTGCCGGCTCTGTGCCGGCTCTGTGCCGGCTCTGTGCCGGCTCTGTGCCGGCTCTGTGCCGGCTCTGTGCCGGCTCTGTGCCGGCTCTGTGCCGGCTCTGCTCTGGCTCTGCTCCGGCTCTGCTCCGGCTCTGTACCGACAAGACAGGGGCCGGATAGGAGACGGTGAAGCCGAGATCCAGCCGCGCGGCCGACCTCGCCGCCGCTAGTAGCCTTTCACCGATCGCGCGGGTGTGTCCTGCCTAGGGGCCACCCGTGGCGCTGCTGGTCGTGCCATCCGTTGTTCCACGCGTCGAACGAGCCGCGGCGCCGTGGGTCGTGCCAGCCCGCGTACCACCCGCGGGAGCGCGGGTTGTGCTGCTCATGGTGCTCGCCGTGGCCAAGGTCAGACGCGCTGGGCTTGGACTGTTCTCCCTTGTTCATCTCCGAACCCTCTCTGCTGTCTACAAAGATTCTTGGTTCCGGGATACGCGGGGCCTTTCACTAGAAGTTTTGTTGCTAGAAGTGAATAATCCCTTCTTTTACATATCCTGCTGAACCTAAGATTGCACGATTGTTAGCGATTTGTCAACCTAAATAAATGGTTAACAATCTTTACTTGTAGTTTTATTTTAATAAAATGCGATTCTTTATGGTCACGCGGATTCCGAAATCTCACCCAAGAGGGCCGCCCCCCGTCGGCGTTCCGCGACGTTTCACAGCGAAGACCGGCAGCGCGGCTAGCCCGCATTTCTCACCAGGATGCGGGCTAGTTCTCGAGGCCGAAGTAAGGGCGCAGGCGGACGCCGATCCAGGTGCCGGCGAGGGCGCAGACGATCCACAGCCAGCCGTGCAGGCTGGTCGAGGCGACGCCGCTGAAAAACGCGCCGATGTTGCAGCCGAAGGCGAGGCGCGCGCCGTAGCCCATCAGCAGCCCGCCAATCACCGCCGCGGCGAGCGAGCGCGGAGGCAGCTTGAGAGTCGGCGCGAACCGGCCGGCGAGCCCCGCGGCGGTGAGCGCGCCCACGACGATGCCCACGTCCATCACCGAGGTCACGTCGCCGGCGATGCCGCGCGCCAGCGCGGCCTGCTGAAAGCCGCCGCCCCAGAATGGGCTGGTCGCCGGCTCCCACCCCACCGCCGCGGCCGCCTTGGCGCCCCACAGGGTGAACGCCCAGGTGACCGTCCATGGATGGCCGGCGATCAGGAGCGTCGCCCAGTTCAACAGCGCCAGCAACGCGGCGCTCAAGAGCAGCGGCCACGGCCCGGCCAGCAGCCGGCGCCACGACAGACCGTCGCCCCATAGCGGCCGCTGGCGCGTTCCGCCGGCCCACACGCGCAAGCCGAGCCAGATCGCGACCAGCACGCCGAGCTGCAGCGGCAGCGCGCGCGCCCAGCCCATCTCGCGCGCCAGCGAGATGCTGCCCCAGCTCGGCAGACCGCCCCAGAACGCCAGGTCGAGGCTGCCCCAGAAGGCGCCGGCGCAGAACGCCGCAAGGGTGGCGAGCATGCGGGTACTGCCGCCGCCGACGGTGTACAGCGTGCCCGACCCGCACCCGCCGCCAAGCTGCATGCCGAGCCCGAACATCAAGCTACCGACCGCGACCTGCACGCCGACCGGCGCCACGGCGCCGACCACGCCGTGGCCGAACTCCTGGCCCTGGGCGAGGACC
>JADFMW010000082.1 GCA_022563655.1 Pseudomonadota bacterium | reverse complement strand
TCCCGGCCGAGCGCAAACGTTTCGCGGCGGCCGTGACGCGGGCCAGGAAGCAGGTCTCCAAGCTGCGCGCCAAGGTGGCGGCGCTGACCAGCAGCGCCGCCGAGGAGCTCGGGTATCTGCTCGAGGCCCACGCCCAGATGCTCGACGGCTCGCGCCTAGTGCGCGGGGTCGACCAGCGCATCTCGGAAAACGCGATCAACGCCGAGGCCGCGGTCGCCGAGGAGCTGACCGAGATCGCCCAGGCGTTCGCGGCGATGAAGGACGACTACCTGGCGGCGCGCATCCAGGACATCCGCGACGTGGGCGGGCGGCTCCTGCGCAGCCTGATGAAGGTGCCGCACCAAGCCTTCTCGGACCTCGCCGAGGGCACCGTCATCATCGCCGAGGAGCTGACCCCGGCCGACACCGCGCTGATGCAGCCGGGGCGCATCGCCGGCTTCGCCACGGCGCTGGGCGGCGCACAAGGGCACACCGCCATCATGGCCCGCTCGCTCGGCCTGCCGGCGGTGATCGGCGTGCCCGGCCTGCTCGGCAAGGTTCGTACGGGCGACATGGTGGTGATCGACGGCGGCGCCGGCCACGTGGTGCTCAACCCCAAAGCCGAGACGCTGGCCCATTATCAGAGGCGCCGCGCCGAGCTGAAACGCCGCCAGCGCCAGCTCGCCCGGCTCAAGAACCTGCCCGCGGTCACCCGCGACGGGCACAAGATCGGGTTACAGGCCAATGTCGAGCTACCCGGCGAAATCCAGGGCGCGCTCGACGCCGGAGCCGAGGGCATCGGCCTGCTGCGCACCGAGTTCATGTACATGAACCGCGACGATTCGCCGCGCGAGGACGAGCAGTATCACGCGCTGCGCGACCTCATCGAGGGCATGGGCGGCCGCCCGGTGACCATTCGCACGCTCGACGCGGGCAGCGACAAGCTCGCCTATTCGGTGGCCGGCCATATCCCCCACAGCGTCAACCCGGCGCTGGGCCTCAGGGCGATCCGCCTGTCGCTCAAGGTGCTCTCGCTGCTCGAGAACCAGCTCGCGGCGATGCTCAGGGCGGGCGCGCACGGCCCGATCCGGATCCTGCTGCCGATGATCGGCACCGTGGCCGAGGTGCGCAAGGTGCGTACCGTGCTCGACAGGGTCGTCCGCCGGCTCCACCGGCGCCGCGATCGCATCGCCGATCCGCTGCCGCCGCTGGGCGCGATGATCGAGATCCCCGGCGCCGCGCTCTCCGCCGACAGCTTGGCGCGCGTGTGCGACTTCTTCTCGATCGGCACCAACGACCTCACCATGTACACGCTCGCCATCGACCGCGGCGACGAGCAGGTCGCGCCGCTTTACGACCCCCTGCACCCGGCGGTGCTGCGGCTCATTCAATTCTCCACCGAAGCGGCGCTCAGGGCGCGCATCCCGGTGAGCGTGTGCGGCGAGGTCGCTGGCGATCCGCGCTACACGGCCCTGCTCCTCGGCCTGGGAATCCGCGAGTTGTCGATGTCGGCGACCGGCCTGCCGCTCGTCAAGCAGCGCATCCGCGGCCTCAATCTCGACGAGGCGACGCGGCGCGCCCAGGCCATCATGGACCAGTCGGACAGGGGCGTCATCGCCGCCCTCCTCGACGACTTCAACGCCTTGGCGTAAGCGTTGGACTCGCCCTGCGAATGACCTATATTGCCGCTCCGCCCGGACCCTAGGACGCACTGATTTTTGGAAGGGCCGATGCCCGAGTTCTCCGACTACAAGGTCGCCGACCTTGCGCTCCACGAATGGGGGCGCAAGGAAATCGACATCGCCGAGAGCGAGATGCCCGGCCTCATGGCCCTGCGCCAAGAGCATGCCGGCAAGGGGCCGCTCGCCGGAGCGCGCATCGTCGGCTGCCTGCACATGACGATCCAGACGGCGGTGTTGATCGAGACCCTCATCGACCTCGGCGCCGAGGTGCGCTGGAGCTCGTGCAACATCTACTCCACCCAGGACCACGCCGCGGCGGCCATGGCGGCGCGCGGCGTGCCGGTGTTCGCGTGGAAGGGCGAGAGCGATGAGGAATACGAGTGGTGCATCGAGCAAAGCATTTTCGGCCCCGACGGCTGGCGGCCGAACATGCTGCTCGACGACGGCGGCGACCTCACGCTCGTCATGCACGAGAAGCACACCGATCTGATGGACGACGTGAGGGGGCTGTCGGAGGAGACCACCACCGGCGTGCGCCGGCTCTACGAAATGCAGCAGGCCGGCACCCTGCTGGCGCCGGCGATGAACGTCAACGATTCGGTGACCAAGTCGAAGTTCGACAACCTCTACGGCTGCCGCGAAAGCCTGATCGACGGCATCAAGCGGGCAACCGACGTGATGCTCGCCGGCAAGGTGGCGGTGGTGTGCGGCTTCGGCGAGGTCGGCAAGGGCTCGGCGGCGAGCCTGAGCGGCCAGGGGGCGCGCGTGATGATCACCGAGATCGACCCGATCTGCGCGCTCCAGGCGGCGATGGAGGGCTACCAGGTGGTGACGATGGACGAGGCGGCGCCGCTGGGCGACATCTTCGTCACCGCCACCGGCAACGTCGACGTCATCACGCTCGACCACATGCGCCGCATGAAGCACCGCGCCATCGTCTGCAACATCGGCCACTTCGACAGCGAGATCCAGATCTCGGCGCTCGACAACATGAAGTGGATCGAGATCAAGCCGCAGGTCGACGAGGTCGAGTTTCCCGACGGCAAGCGCCTGATCGTGCTGGCCAAGGGCCGGCTGGTCAACCTGGGCTGCGCCACCGGCCACCCCAGCTTCGTCATGAGCGCCTCGTTCACCAACCAGGTGCTGGCGCAGATCGAGCTGTGGAGCCAGCCCGGGCGCTACGAGAACAAGGTCTACGTGCTGCCCAAGCGGCTCGACGAGAAGGTCGCCGCCTTGCACCTCGATAAGCTGGGGGTGAAACTGACCCGGCTGAGCGAACAGCAGGCAGCGTATCTCGGTCTCGAGATCGAGGGCCCGTTCAAGCCCGACCACTACCGCTATTAGCGCCCGATCTGCACCTTACTGGCCGCGATGCGGTTGACAAACCGCCGGGCGGCAAAAATGATGACGAAAAATTGCCGCAGGGCCCGCCGCCGCCTTGCGCGCGAGTCTATCGCCCGCGCGGCGCAACGTCAGGGAGGCCAACGCCATGACCGATGCGAAAGAGCATTGTTACATACCCCATCTGAAGGACCAGCTGGCGAAGGGACGGATCGACCGCCGCGAGTTCCTGCGCACGGCGACTCTCCTGGGCATGTCGGCCGGCGCGGCCTACGCCTTCGTCGGCAGGGTCACCGGCGAGAGCTTCGCGCCCCGGGCGCGGGCGGCGACTCCCAAGATGGGAGGCACGGTGCGGGTTTCCATGCGCGCCCAGGAGATGACCGATCCGGCGACCTTCGACTGGACCGAGAAGTCCAACGTCGCCCGCCAGATCGTCGAGTACCTCGTCGTCACCGGGCCCGACAACGTCACCCGGCCGTATCTTTGCGAGCGCTGGGAAGCATCGGACGACCTCAAGACCTGGACGCTGCATTTGCGCAAGGGCGTGAAGTGGAACAACGGCGACGAGTTCAACGCCGACGACGTGGCGTTCAACTTCGAGCGCTGGCTCGACCCCAAGACCGGGTCTTCGAACATCGGCCTGTTCGACTCGATGGTGACCTCGACCGACACCGGCAAGAAGAACAAGAAGGGCAAGCCGATCATCTCGAAGAGCATGACCCCGGGCGCGGTCGAGAAGATCGACCGTCACACGGTGCGGCTCAACCTCAACCGCCCCGAGCTGGCGATCCCGGAGAACCTCTACAACTACCCGACGGCGATCGTGCACCGCCGCTTCTCGGACCAGGGCGGCAATCTTTCCAAGAACCCGGTCGGCACCGGCCCGTTCGAGTTGAAGCAACACTCGGTCGGCGAGAAGGCCATGGTCACGAAGCGCAATCCCAAGGACTACTGGGGCGATGAGGTCTACCTCGACGGCATCACCTATATCGACCACGGCGACGATCCGGCGGCCGGCTTGGCGGCCCTCGCCTCGGACCAGGTCGATCTCGTGTACGAGACCTTCGTCGAGCAGATCGAGGTGGTGGCGAGAATCCCCAACACCACCCTCTACGAGGCGGTCACCGCCCAGACCGGCGTCGCCCGCATGCAGATGGACGCCGAGCCGTTCGACGACGTGCGCGTGCGCACCGCCGTGCGCCTGTGCCAGGATCACGAGCGGCTGCTGGCGATCGCCTACCGCGGCAAGGGGGCGCCGGCGCAGGACCATCACGTCGCGCCGATTCATCCCGAGTACGCGGCGATGCCGACGCCCAAGCAGGACTACGCCCGCGCCAAGCAACTGCTGGCCGAGGCGGGATACGCGAACGGCATCGACCTCAAGATAGACGTCAAGAAGGAGCCGCCCTGGGAAGTGGCGGTTGCCCAAGCGTTCGCCGAGATGTGCAAGCCGGCCGGCATCCGCATCAAGATCAACGTGATGCCGAACACGCAATACTGGGAGATCTGGAACAAGACTCCCTTCGGCTTTACCGCTTGGACCCACCGGCCGCTGGGCGTCATGGTGCTCAACCTCGGCTATCGCTCGGGGGTGCCGTGGAACGAAAGCCACCACAACAATCCCGAGTTCGATAAGGCTCTCGACATCGCCGGCGCCACCCTCGACGTCGACGAGCGCCGCAAGCACATGGCCAAGGTGCAAAAGATACTCCAGGACGACGCCGTGATCGCGCAGCCCCTGTGGCGCTCGATATTCGCCGCTGGCCACGAGAGGGTTCAGGGCTACACGCTGCATCCCACCAACTATCACCAGATGTTCAAGGTGTGGATTGCCTGAGATCGGCCGCGGCCGGCGGGGGCGCCGCGCCGCGCCCCCGCCGCGTGCGCTCGCGCCGCGTGCGCTCTCGCCCGGGCTGACGGCCGGCTCTTCTCCGACCCGGTCCACCCAGTCCACCCAGTCCACCCAGTCCACTGGGCCGACAGGCGCCTGATCCATGCTGGTGTTCATTCTGAAGCGGCTCGGCTACATGGCGCTCACCATGATCGCCGTGTCGATCCTGTTGTTTCTGCTGCTCGAAATCTCGCCCGGCAACGTCGCGACCAAGGTGCTGGGTCCATACTCCAACGAGGAGCAGCGCAACCTGTGGCTCGAGGCCCACGGCTACTTCGAGCCGCTGTACGTGCGTTACTTCGCCTGGCTGGCCAACTTCGTCACCGGCGACTTCGGCGAATCCATCCGCTTCAAGGTGCCGGTATCACAGGTCCTGTGGCCGCGGCTCGGCAATACGGCCATCCTGGGCCTTGCGACCTTCGCCGTGATGATCCCGCTGTCCCTGGTTCTCGGGGTCCTCGCCGGCATGCGCGAGGGCTCCAAGCTCGACCGCGCGATCTCGGTGACCAGCATCGCGACGACCTCGGTCCCCGAGTTCGCCAGCACCGTGTTCGTCTCGGCGATCTTCGTCTTCTGGCTCAAGCTGCTGCCCGGCACCAGCACCATGACCGACGGCTTCTCATTGCGGCAGCTCGTCCTGCCGGTCATGGTGCTGGTGCTCTACGACTTCGGCTACATCGCGCGCATGACGCGCGCGTCGATGGCCGAGGTGATGACGACCGCCTACATTCGCACGGCCGTGCTCAAGGGTTTGCCCTACAAGCAGGTGATCCTCAAGCACGCGCTGCGCAACGCGCTCATCGCCCCGTTCACCGTCATCATGCTGCAGCTCAACTGGCTGCTCTCGGGCGTGATCGTGGTCGAGTTCTTCTTCGCCTACAAAGGCTTCGGCGCGCTGCTCCTGGAGGCGTCGTTGAACCAGGACATCTTCGTGATCGAGGCCTGCGCCATGGTCGCGGTGTTCGTCGCGGTGGCATCCCAGACCCTCGCCGACATCGGCTACACCTACCTCAATCCGCGCATCCGGTTCGCCTGAGGGACGGAGCGATGACCGAAACCGCCCTGCCCGCGCCCTCCCACCCGGCCGCTCTCGTCCGCGCGCTGAAGTCGTTCGCGCTGTTGCGCGAAAGCTGGGTCGGCCTGCTCGGCGCCGCCCTCATCGCGTTCTGGGTCATCGTGGCCCTGTTCGCGCCGCTGCTGGCGCCGTACGACCCACTGGCGACGATCCAAGGCTACGCCGCGCCGGGCGCGTCGGCGCCGGACGGAGGCACCTTCTGGCTCGGCACCGACCACATCGGCCGCGACATCCTCTCGCGCATCATCTGGGGCTCGCGCACGGTGCTCATCTACGCGCCGATCGCCACCTTTTTCGCCTACGTGGTGGGCATCGTCATGGGTCTCGCCGCGGGCTACTTCCGCGGCTGGGCGGACGAGGTCTTGTCGTTCATCGCCAACATGATCCTGTCGTTCCCGGTGCTGGTCCTCTACATCATCATCATCGCCACGTACGGGGCCTCGCCGATCAACATCCTGCTGGCCATCATCTTCGCCAGCTCTCCCGGCATCATGCGCCTCGTGCGCGGCCTCGTGCTCGACTTGCGCAACCGCGAGTACATATCCGCCGCCCAGACCCGCGGCGAATCGTCGTGGCACATCATGCTGGTGGAAATCCTGCCCAACGCGCGCGGGCCGCTGATCGTCGATTCTTGCCTGCGTCTGGGCTACGTCATCATCACCATCGGGGTGCTCGGCTTCCTCGGTCTCGGCCTGCCGCCGCCCGACCCCGACTGGGGCGGCATGATCAACGAGACCCGGCAGATGGCGATGGCGTTCCCGCACATGACGCTGTTCCCGTGCATCGCCATCTCGTCGCTGATCCTGGGGTTCAACCTGCTCGCCGACGGGCTGCGCGAAATCTCGCTCAGGGACTAGCCATGGCAACCGCGACCGACGCGCCGCTCCTCGAGATCAAGGACCTCTGTCTGTCCTACTTCACGCGCGCCGGCGAGATCCCGGCGGTGGTCGACTTCTCGCTCTCGCTCGCGGCCGGAGAGAGCGTCGGCCTGGTCGGCGAGTCGGGCTGCGGCAAGTCGACGGTGGCCCTGGGGATCATGCAGTACATGGGCCACAACGGCGGCATCGTCGGCGGCAGCATCATGTTCAAGGGCCGCGACCTGACCACGCTCGGCGACGAAGAGCTGCGCCAGCTGCGGGGCTCGGAGATCGCCATGGTCTACCAGGAGCCGATGGCCGCGCTGAACCCGAGCCTCACCATCGGCGCCCAGCTCATCGAAGTGCCGATGGTGCACGAGAAGGTCGGCGAGAAGGAAGCGCGGCAACGGGCGCTTGCGCTGCTCGCCGACGTGCGCCTGCCGGATCCGGAACGGATCATGGCCGCCTATCCGCATCAGCTCTCCGGCGGCCAGCAGCAGCGCGTGGTCATCGCCATGGCGCTCTTGTCCAACCCCTCGCTGTTGTTGCTCGACGAGCCGACGACGGCGCTCGACGTCACGGTCGAGGCCGGCATCGTGGCGCTCATCGCCGAGCTCAGCCGCAAGTTCGGCACCGCGCTGCTATACATCTCGCACAATCTGGGGCTGATGCTCGAGATCTGCGACCGCGTGTGCGTGATGTACTCCGGCGAGGTGATCGAGGAAGGGGCCATCGACTCGATCTTCACCTGGCCCAAGCACCCCTACACCCATGGCCTGTTCGGCTGCATCCCCCTGCCCCACACCGACAAGAACGCGCGGCCGCTGGTGCCGATCCGCGGGCAGCTCCCCTTGCCGCACCAGCGCCCGGCGGGTTGCAACTTCGGCCCCCGCTGCGACTTCTTCAAGCCAGGACTGTGCGACGCCGGGGATATCAAGATCGAGACCGTCACGGCCGACAACGACGCCGAGCACCGCGTGCGCTGCGTGCGCTGGAACGATATCGACCCCAAGGATGCGATCGCGGTCGGCGCCGGCAAGAAGCCGGTCGTCATCGGCGAACCCGTGCTCGAGGTCGAGGGCTTGCAGAAATACTACGAGGTGCACGACCGCTCGATCGGAGCGCTGATCTCGGGCGCCGGCACGAGATTCGTCAAGGCCAACGAGGCCCTCGATTTTACCGCCCGGCGCGGTGAAACGGTCGCCATCGTCGGCGAGTCCGGCTGCGGCAAGTCGACCTTCGCCAAGGTGCTGATGGGCCTCGAGACGGCGACCGCCGGAGAAATCCGGCTCGAGGGCAGGAACATCGCCGGGATGGCGGTAGGCAAACGTTCGGCGGAGCAGCTCGCCGCGCTGCAAATGGTGTTCCAGAACCCCGACGATACCCTCAACCCCAGCCATACCGTCGGCTCTCAGATCAGCCGGGTGATCCGGAAGTTCGGCGTCGAGACGGACAGGGCCAAGGCCCGCGAGCGGATGCTTCGCCTGCTCGACCTCGTGAAACTGCCGCGCGACTTCGCCCTCCGCCGGCCGCGCCAGCTCTCGGGCGGCCAGAAGCAGCGCGTCGGCATCGCGCGCGCCTTCGCCGGCAACCCCTCGATGGTGATCGCCGACGAACCCGTCTCCGCTCTCGACGTCTCGGTGGCGGCGGCGGTGACCGAGCTGCTCATGGACATCCAGCGCGAGCACAAGACCACGCTGTTGTTCATCAGCCACGACCTCGGCATGGTGCGCTACCTCGCCGACCGCATCGTCGTCATGTATCTCGGCCAGATCATGGAGCGCGGCACGACCGAGGAGGTCTTCGGCCCGCCCTATCACCCCTACACCGAGGCGTTGCTGTCCGCCGTGCCGATCGCCGATCCAAAGATCGAGAAGCGGCACATCGTGCTCGAAGGCGCCCTGCCCAGCGCGATCGATCCGCCCAAGGGGTGTCCGTTCCACACCCGCTGCCCGCGCAAGCTGGGGGAGATCTGCGAGCAGGAGCGGCCGCCCGTGCAGATCGACCGCGAGGACCACGTCATCGCCTGTCACATCCCGCTCGCGGAGCTGCGCGAGGTCGAGCCGGTCATCCGCGCCGCATCGTAGGTCGGGCACGGCATCGTGAAACGGGGGTAGTGCATCAGTTTGAAAACCTGCCGAACCAACGCCCTAAACGTCCGCTTCCTAGCCGATCATGTCTGCCCTACGCCCAACGGCGGACATTGGCGCAGGGTCATCGGCACTTCGGCTCCTGACCGATACCGTTGATAAACTATTTTCGGCCCGGTATATTCTGGTATAGCGGCGCTTTTGAAAAGCGCCATCCCAATAAAATCAATCATTTATCGGATAGCCGATCTTGCAGAGCACGCGAATCTGCGCGCGAAACGGATGATTTAACGAGTTTATCAACGGTATCGACCCTTTTCGGATATTTCGACGGACCGGACGAAGGTTCAAATCCAGGGCCCATTGCGAGCCAAATATGGTTTGTGGCAAGGGTGTAGCCATCTGAACGGAGTCGTATTGTTACTTAGCCACTCCACATCTTGCCAAATTTTAGAGACTGGGCTAGAGAACTCCCATCCGTAGTCTCTCGGTTTCACAAGTTTTTTCCTTACCCGCGCTGAGACCTGTGCGTATTTCTCCTGATCAACACTGGACAACGGAACACTGGTGATTAAGTCTCGCTCCACAAGACGCTGTGAGAGGTATGGCGTCAAATCACTCGGGTAAGAAAATGGATTTCGCATATTGAAGTCGGAGAAATGTGAACCATCAGTGGACTTGGATAGAATCGAGCAAATATTTTCAAAATCGTACTTCGGCAAGATGTGGTCAAAATTACCCGAACGGTAAAGACATTTGTAAATTCTAAGGCGGCTCAATAGCTCACGCTCAACACTGCCGAGCCGATTGATGTCCGCATAGACACTGATCACGGCATCATAATCGAACAAGTACCGACCACGTTCGGCCAACGTCAGTATGGCGAGGTTTCGTACTGCAACGGCCAACACGTCTGACGCCCAAGCGCGCTCAATAGCCGTGAATACGCATGATGTCGCGGACGTTATCAGCCTGACTGTCTCCTCAATTTCGCTGCCGTAGCTGGGTTTGGGTACAAAAAGGCTAACCTCGTGCTTTAGCCGGTCATCAACATCGCGGATGACTAACGCTTCCTGCTTAAGGTGTTGAATAAATAACGCACCTTTATTAATTGACGCCCTCAAACGAGACCAGCTATAGGATGCGACTGACCAACCTTGATGCTCGAGGGCGGCCTTGCGTTTACGGCGCCTAGCCTGGATTATTCATGAGCGGGCTGAGTTTGGGTTGGCGGGTGTAGCTTAATCCGTTGATTTCGTGTACAATTTCGTTGTCGAAGCG
>JADFMW010000081.1 GCA_022563655.1 Pseudomonadota bacterium | reverse complement strand
GCCGCGCGGCACCGAGCGCCTGCGCATCACGCCGACGCCGCTGCACAGCGACGAGATGATGGCCGCCCTGGTGGCCGCGCTGACCGCGGTCTTTGGCCGGCTCGAGCTGCCGCGCGCGGCCTGAGCCGCGTCGCTACCCCACGACCATGGGACGTGGATGGGCGTGCCCCGTCGGTGTACCCGTCCGGGCCTTTCCCGCCAGCCGCGGCGGTCCGGGTTAAAGTTCGAGGGGGGCTTGCGGCAAATCGGGTTGACGCGAAGGCCGCGTGACGATGAACGCGCTGACGCTTACCAGCACGGCGGCGACGACCGCCGGCAGCATCCAGCTCTCGGCGACGAATAGGGTGACGTAGACGAGGCTCGCGGACATCGTCGCGACGGCCAACAGCTTGGCCCGCACGGCGATCACGCGGTGGGCGTGCCAAGCGCGGATGCTGCGCCCGAGCGTGGGATGCTGGTAGAGCCAGCGGTGGAACCTGGACGAGCTTTTCGAGAACGCCCACAGGGCGATGAGCAGGAACACCGTGGTCGGCATCACCGGCAGCACCAATCCCAGCACGCCGAGGCCGATATTCAGCCAGCCGAAGGCGAGCAGCCCGTAACGCACCGGCAGGCAGAGCGTGGTGCGGTCGTCGCCGAGGGGCGCGCGCGGGTTTGTCATCGCACGGTCCCGGTCATAACCGGTTGTGGCTGCCGTCGCAGATCGGCGCCTTCTTCGACGCCTTGCAGCCGCAGAACAAAACCCGGCGCGAGAGCGGGGCCGTATACGCCACCGGCTCGATACCGGTATCGGCATGGGAACCGTCGCAGAACGGCTGATTCGCGCTGCGGCCGCAGGCGCACCACGTGTAGGTGCGGCCCTCCTCGACGTCGACGAAGAACGGTGTGGGTCGCGCCACGAGCGCCCGTGCCATTGCTGCGCTCCTTGTTATTGCACAAGGCAACGATGGCGACCGGAATGCGAATTCGGCCGCCGCCTCGCTTACTTATGCGCCAGACCTTTTAAGCGGCGGTTAAGACGAAAGCCGTGGCACGACGAGCTGTTCGGCGCCCGCGCGCCGTCGGCGGTTTCTTGCGGGGGTTGGTTCCCCGCCCGGTTGGTCGCGGCGGACTGGCATTAAGGCTTTCTGCACGTTTTGCTGTGAGGATATCCAGGTCTGTTACGAACGCATGCCACGCACAGCCTCGGCCGCAGGTCCTGCGAAACGCGCGCGGGCGTCGACTCGAAGGGTGTGAGGAGACAAGCCATGCGAATCGAGCGGTTGGAGCCGGACCACGCCTTCTCTCGCCAGAGCCAGCGGGAGCTGGAAGCCTTGTTGCGCCAGCCTGCCGACAACAAGGTGCGGCCCTGCCCCGGGTGCAGCGTCCCATGCCCTTGCTGCGGCTCGCCCACGTGCACTTGCAACTGTTCCAGCGCCTGCCCCTATGCGCCGGAAGAGATGTCCTCTGACCCCCACGACCATCCCATCGAACCGGGAATCGTTCCCTTGGTCTATTCTCTGTACACGGTGCCGGAGTGCCGGCCCTGTTGGTCGTGCGAGGGCCACGAGGACTCCTCGGGCAGGTTGCGCAAGTTGCCGCGCGCGTGGTTTTACGTCCGCTCGCTCGTCCATGCCGACCTCGTTGCCGAGTATCTCGCGGAACTGCGTATCGCGCGGAAGCTTTCCCATCCGTGGTTGCTCTGCGTGGTCAACTGGGGCGACGCCGTGGACACGGCCTTTTCCATCGAACCCAAGCTGATCCCCGACCAGGAGCCCATACTGCACCGTCTGCGCCGCGACGTGCGCACGATCGCCGGCGGTCTTCTGGCCGACATCAAGCTGTTGGCGCGGCGACGCATGGCGGACCTGGAAGCAGTGCTGACTGGGACGTCTCGCTAGCTCGAACCGCCGCGCCCGGCTTGGGCCCATCCAAAGGCGGAACGATATGCGGTCCGCCCGGCGCGCCGTCCGCCGGCGCCATGGACACGAACATCACGATGAGCGATTGTTGTCGGCCATCCGGGACCGGCTTCGGCGCCGCCACGACGATCATCCGCTGGGAGGCAACCACCGATGATCTTTCGACAGCTGTTTCACCACGAAACCTGGACGTACACGTACCTGCTGGCGAGCCGCACAGGGGGAGAGGCGCTCATCATCGACCCCGTCTTCGAGCGCGTGGACCGCTACATCCAGCTCCTCGACGAGCTTGGTCTCCGGTTGGTGAAGGTGGTCGACACCCACGTCCACGCGGATCACATCACCGGCATGGGCGAACTCCGCGACCGCACGAAATGCGTCACCGTGATGGGCATGCAGAGCGCCGTCGATGTCGTCTCGATGCGGGTGGCCGAGGGCGAGACGATCGACATTGAAGGCATCAGCCTCGGGGTGATGTACACGCCCGGACACACCGACGACTCGTACTGCTTCCGGATGGCCGACCGGGTGTTCACGGGCGATACGCTCTTGATTCGCGGCACCGGCCGCACCGATTTCCAACACGGCGATGCGCGTGCCGCGTACGACTCGATCTTCAACAAATTGCTCAAGCTCCCCGACGAAACCCTTGTCTATCCGGCCCACGATTATAAGGGGGACACGGTCAGCACGATCGGCGAAGAGAAGGCGCACAATCCGAGACTTCAGGTAAGCTCGGTCGACGAATACGTTGATATAATGAGTAAATTAGACCTTCCAAATCCCAAGTTGATGGACGTTGCGGTGCCCGCCAATCTGGCGATCGGTCTCGGTCAGGTCAGCGCCGAGTCGGGCTCATGGGCGCTGACGGCCGCGCAGGTGCTCGAACAGAGCGGGCGGCCCGATGTCGCGTTGGTCGACTTGCGCGAGGACGCCGAGCGGCAACGCCACGGCGTGATCCCGGGCTCGATCCACGCCCCCTATGCCAGGCTTGACCGCTTCATCAAGCAGGGCGGCATGCTGCGCGAGATGGCGTCGTCGACCGGCAGGAAGCTGATCTACTACTGCGCTTACGGCGAGCGTTCGGCTTTGGCGGTTCAAACCTCGCAGGAGCTGGGACTCGAGGATGTTTACCATCTGGTCGGAGGCATCGACGCCTGGGCCAAGGCCGGCGGCCCCATAGAGACATAAATCCCCGCGTCGAGGCGTGGGGGTGGGGGCATCCGGGACCGGCGCTCGCGCTCGCTCGTCCCGCTCGCGCAGCCTTGCCGCCAGCGCCTGGTAAATTGACCGCCACGGCCTATCGGACGACGATGACCACCTGAGCGTTGCCGCGGCGGATTTTGAGCACCAGGGCTTTTCCGCCCGACTTCACCGCGGCCACGAACTCCTCGAGGTTGTGCACCGGCTTGCGGTTGGCCTCGACGATGATGTCGTCCTTGCGCAGACCGATGCGCGAGGCGGGGCTGCCGCGTTCGACCTCGATCACCTGAACGCCCTCGATCCGGCCGAACATGGGCGAATCCTCGGCCAGCTCGGAGATCGTGGCGCCGGCGAGCGGTTGCTGCGCCTCGTCGCCTCCGATCTGCAGCTGGCGGGCCTCGACGATCTCGGTGCTGATCTTGTGGACGGCGCCGTCGCGCAGAACCGTCAGCTCGATGGTCTTGCCGACGCGCGACAGGCCGACCTTGTTGCGCATGTCGGCCGCGCTGCGCACCTGCTCGCCGTCGACGGCGATGACGATGTCGCCGGCCTTCAGCCCAGCCTTGGCGGCAGACGATCGGGGCGCGACCTGCGTAATGACCGCGCCCAGGTCGAGGTCGGAGCCGAGCGCCGCGGCGAGGTCGGGCGTGAGGTCCTGCGTGCTGACGCCGAGGCGGCCCCGGCGCATCTCGCCGTGCGCGATGAGCTGCGCCATCACCCGGCGCGCCATGTTGATCGGGATCGCGAAGCCGATGCCGACGTTGCCGCCGCTCGGCCCGATGATCGCGGTGTTGATGCCGATCAGATCGCCCCGAAGGGTGACCAGCGCGCCGCCCGAGTTGCCCGGGTTGATCGAGGCGTCGGTCTGGATGAAGTCCTCGAAGCCCTCGATGCCCAGCCCGCTGCGCCTGAGCGCGCTGACGATGCCCGAGGTCACGGTCTGGCCGATGCCGAAGGGGTTGCCGATGGCGATCACGAAGTCGCCGACCTCGAGCGCGTCGGAATCGCCGATCGCGAGCGCCGTCAGGTCCTCGGGCGGAATCTTGAGCACGGCGATGTCGGTATCGGGGTCGGTGCCGACGAGTTCGGCGGTGAATTGCCGCCGATCCTTCAACTTGACGAAAATCTTGTCGGCGTTGGCGATGACGTGGTCGTTGGTGAGCACGTAGCCTTCCTGGGCGTCGACGATGACGCCCGAACCGACGCTGTGAACCCGCCGCTGGCGCGGCGCCGGCGGCAGGTCGAAGAAGCGGCGGAAGAACGGATCGCTGAACAGCGGGTTTTGCTGGATCGAAACCCGGCCCCGCGTCGCGATGTTGACCACGGCGGGCGTGGTCCGTTTCAGGATCGGAGCAAGCGTCGGTACCTGATGGTCGCCTAATCCGAAGGGCATCGCCGCCTCGGCCGCGGGCTCGGGCGCCGGGGCGGCGAGCGCCAAGCCGACGACGAGCAGCGCTCGCATCCCATGCAACATGCTTAAGCCTCCAGACCCATTCACATCACGGCGGGCGATGCCCGTCGGCGCGCGTCGCCCCGTCTTAGCCCGTCAGCCCGTCCTGCCGGCACCGGCTGGCTGTCCCGCTGCCAGGGCATCGGGTCCTTGATCGTCATTTTCTGAGTTCTCTTTCTCGGCCCGATGCGGTGTTTCTAAGTTCGCGCCTCATAGCGCGGCATGAATCGGCGGCGTCCGTGGAAACGTGAAGGGCGCCGGGGAGGATCCCCGACGCCCCCGTTCTCGCGCCTCAGGCGGAACTCTTCGTGCCCTCGACGAGCTGCTTGACCTTCGATGCGATCGTCTTCGGAGCCGACGTCGAGATCTCGATCCGACGCGGCTTCATCTCTTCGGGCACCTCGCGGACGAGATCGATGTGGAGAAGACCGTTCTCCATGCCGGCGCCGGTGACCTTCAAGTGCTCCGCGAGCTCGAAGATGCGCCGGAAGGCGCGACCGGCGATGCCGCGGTGCAGGAAGCTGTGCTCGCCGTTCTCCTTGCTCTGCCTGCCGGCCACGACCAGGGTGTTTTCCTTGGTCTCGACGTGCAGGTCTTCCTCGGCGAACCCCGCCACCGCCAACGTGATGCGATAGGCGTTCTCATCGGTCTTTTCGATGTTGTAGGGCGGATACCCCTGCGTGGCTTCGTCCACGCTGGAGGCACCCTCCAGAAGATGCATGAGACGATCGAAACCGATCGTCGAGCGGAACAGGGGTGAGAAGTCGAATGCGCTACCCATTGATACCCTCCATTGAGCTGTATCGCGGTGCGCCGCCATGGCTCACCCGACGAGCCATCGCGGCCCCGCCCGGTTTCCAAGAGGCCCCTATCAGGCGGCCTCACCATAAAATTTAAGAAATCCGCTCGCGTATTCAAGACCCGAGGGCGTCAAAGCCGACGGTTATATAAAGCCGACGGTTATATAGGTTGTCCGCAGGCTGCCCCGCCGCTCCCGGCTACCGGGGGCGGGCGTCTCGGGCGTCGAGGCCGGCGGCGCGCCGCTGCTCGCGCCGGGCGGCCACTTCTTCGTGCATGCGGGCGGCGGCAAGCGGGCCCTTCTCGGTCAGGTAGAGGGCGATGAGCTCGGCCGGCACCGGCTCGAAGTAGACGTTGGCGCAGATCTCGGGCCGCTCGGGCCACACCTCGTCGGCGGCCATCTCCTCGAACACGGCGTCGGCGCTGCTCGCCAGCGGGTCGATCTTGAAGGTGTCGGCGGCGGCGTGGCAGGGCTTGCCCTGGGCGCGGGCGGCGAGGGCGGCGAACAGGCTGCCCGCCTTGTTGACGACGGCGAGGTCGCCGAGCACCGCGTCGGCGCCGATCAGGGCCATGTCGGCGTCGGCGAGCGCGAGGCCGATCTGCGCGTCGGTGATGCAGCGCACCCGGCGGCCGGCGGCCGCGAGGTTCCGGCACAGCTTGCGCCCTTCGAGCAGCGGTCGCGATTCGGCGACGATGACGAGACAGTCGGGCGCGGCGGCCTCGAGGAGCAGCCTCTCGACGGTCGACGAATAGCTCAAGGTGAGGATGCCGCGGGCGCGGCCGAGGACCGGTCTGGCGCCGGCGATCAGGGCGTCGCTCAGCGCCGCCTTGCGGGCGAGGAGATCGGCCAGCACCGCCTCGCAGGCGCCCGCCGGCGGCACGCCCGCGTCCATCGAGCCCGCGTCCATCAGGTTGGCGCGCAGCGCGGCGTGGAAGGCGGCGGCCCAGTTGCCGAGCGGCGCCATCGAGGGACGCAGCGCGGCGAGCCGGCGGACCAGCCCGGCGGCCTCGTCAAGCATCGCCTCGCGCCCCGCCTCGGCGCGCTCGCTGCAGGCGCGCGCCATCAGGCGCAGCCCGGCCTCGGCGAGCTCGGCGGCGCCGCGTTCGCGGTCGTCGCGGATGCGGGCGAGCTGTTCCTCGACGAAGCGGGGCATCGGACCTTCCCGGCGCGCCGGGCTAGGGATAGACCCGCTTGAGCGCGTCGCCAAACCCGGGCACGGTGTCGAGCCCATCGATCTCGCCCGGCCAGATCCAGCGCCGCTCGACGTGCTCCCAATCGAGCCGGATGCGGGACGAATCCTTGACCTCGAACAGGAACGGGTGCACCTGCCAGGTGCGGTCGTTTTCGCGGTCGTGGATGAGCAGCGGGTCGCCTTCCTTGAGCAGCTCGACGTCGTCGCGGCCGAGCCCGGTCTCCTCGTCAAGCTCGGCGTATGCCTGGTCGAGGGGCGCCTGTTCGAGATAGCCGCTCACCGCGGCCCAGCACCCGCGGTAGGTGCCGACCTTGTCGCTGCGCCGCAGGACGAGGATGCGGCCGTCGTGGATCAGGAAGGCGGTCACGACTTCGCTGACGGGCATGGCTTCGGCTCCGGCAAGGCGCCACGATCGACCGCGTTTCGCGCCCGGCTTTGGCGAGGGCAGGCTCGGCCGCCGCCGTCCGCGTCCGGCGCGTCGATCCGGCGCGTCGATATGGCTCCCGATCCTCTCCCTCGCCGTGACCTGCGTCAACGGCCAGGGCGAGGCGCCCCGCAGTGCGGCCGGCCGAGCCGGCGAATCGGTTTGACAGCCCGGGCCGCCGCCGTATATTACGCGCTCCCGCGCAAGCTCCGTGATTTTCACCGCTCGAGAACACTCGCGTATGACCAAGCGTTTGCCGTCGAAGTATAAGATCGGCCGCCGCCTCGGGGTCAATCTTTGGGGCCGCCCGAAGAGCCCGACCAATCGGCGCGACTACCGCCCCGGCGAGCACGGTCAGCGCCGCCGCAAGTCGTCGGACTATGGCGCCCAGCTCGCGGCCAAGCAGAAGCTGCGCGGCTACTACGGCAACATCACCGAACGCCAGTTCCGCGGCATCTACCGGGAGGCGGTGCGGCGCCGCGGCGACACCGGCGAAAACCTGATCGGCCTACTGGAGCGCCGCCTCGACGCCGCCGTGTACCGCATGAAGTTCGTGCCCACGGTGTTCGCGGCGCGGCAGTTCGTCAACCACGGCCACGTGCTGGTCAACGGCCGGCGCGTCAACATCCCGAGCTACCGGGTCGACGAGGGCGACGTGATTGAGGTGCGCGGGACGTCGCGCGAGATGCCGTTGGTGCTCGAGGCCATCGAGTCGCCCGAGCGCGAGGTGCCGGATTACCTCGAGGTCGACTACCGGAAGATGCGCGGGGTATTCCTGCGCACGCCGGAGCTGGCCGATGTGCCGTATCCGGTCCAGATGGACCCCAACATGGTCATCGAATATTACTCGCGTTGACGTCGGGCTACGAGACCGGGCCAGCGGCAACGAGACCGGGCCGGCGGCAACGAGACCGGGCCGGCGGCCTCGAGCGCTCGTCGCGGCGCGCCGGCTCACCAAGTTCAGTCCGGACGACACCTTCATCGAGGGCATATGGCATCGAGGCCATATGGCCTAGCCGCGCTCACGGTAGCTTGGCGGCGTCGGCGCCCTTGCGGGAGACGGCGAGGGTGCTTGATGCGGACAACGCTCGCTCGACTACATCACCAAACTTGGCCTATTCGTTGACCGACGCTCGCGCGGGTTGTATCGTCTTATACTCGTTTAAGACGCAGCGACCAGCGCTTCTAATCGGACACGATATGATAGTAGGTATGTGAACCATGAGGGATTTGCCCGACTTTCTAGCCTCTGGTGAAAGGGCTCGGCTTATTCCGGTCGTGGCCGACACGAGCAAGGAAGGCAGGGCAACCTCGATTCTGCTTTCCACAATTATGTCGGTCGATGATTTTGCAAAGTCCCTGCTACATGGGATCGGCCAGCGACTCGGTGCACGCGCGAAAATCGAATGTTACACGCAAGTTGTCTTTAAGAAATGTCCTGCTGATCTTAAGATTCGGCCGGATGGTTTTCTGATTTTGTCCATCGGCAGGCGCACGTGGAGTGCGCTTTTCGAGGCAAAGATCGGCAAGACATCCCTGGACCAAGATCAAATCGTAAAGTACTGCGAACTGGCCAAGCTGAACGGGGTGGATGCCGTTATCACCCTCTCAAATCAGCTTGCCGCCTTGCCTACACACCATCCAATAAAGCTGACCAAAACCCTTGCCAGGGGCATCGACCTCTACCACTGGTCGTGGATGTACGTACTGACGCAGGCAACGCTCTTATTGCAGGACGATGAGTTCCGGTCAGCCGAACAGCGCTATCTGCTGAGTGAGATGGTTCGCTACTTCACGCACGCAAGCGCGGGGGTCGCTACCTTTGATCGCATGAACCCCGAGTGGAAAGATTTGGTCGTCAAGGTCCAGAGCGGAGCGGCGCTAAACAAGACGGCACCGGAGGTGGAAAACTCGGTCGCCGCATGGCATCAGGAAGAGCGTGACCTTTGCCTTCTCATGAGCCGCAAGCTCGGCCGCCAAGTGACTTTGACGCTGTCGCGTGCGCACAGGAACGACCAGGTGCGGCGCCTCAAGGATGATTGCGAGCTGCTGGTTGGCAGCCAAAAGTTGCTCTGCATTCTCGATGTACCCGATGCTGCGGCAGTGATCACCGTGTGCGCCGATATTGGTCGACGTACGGTCGCTTGTGCTATGCATCTGGCCGCGCCTAAGGACAGAAAGGGATCGAAGTCTCGCATCAACTGGCTGTTGCGCCAGCTCAACGAATCCAATCCGGACAACATCTTCATCAAGGCTATCTGGCCTGGCCGCGCTCGCGATACCCTGGCGGCCCTGGCGGACTTGAGGGAGAACCCGAGGCATCTGGATGCGGACAATGCCTCGCTCGTTCCGCAGCACTTCGAAGTCATCATGGTCCGCGACTTGGCGGGAAAGTTCTCCGGCCCTAGGACCTTTGTCGAACAGTTGGAGTCTGCGGTGCCGGACTATTATGAGCAGGTTGGACAGCACCTACGTGCGTGGATCCCTCCCCCACCAAAGATCGTGGAAACGAAGCCCGAGCAAACCGAGGCAGGGGCCACCCAAAGTGACGAACCGCAGACTCAGCCCTAAGCATTGTGAACTCCGACCAGCTACGGTGTATTGCTAATTTTATTCTGAACTGGCTGTTTGGATGTTTGCACACGGCTCGTTAAGAAAATATCTTGGATATTGTTGGAAACTAGGGATGGCGTGACCAGCGGCGGTGGCGATGGCGGCTGAGACGGCGGTGCGCGTCCGCATCGAGGGGCGCGTCCAGGGCATCGGGTTTCGTTACTGGACGATCGACCAGGCGGCCGCGCTGGGCCTGCGCGGGTGGGTCCGCAATCGCATCGACGGCGCGGTCGAGGCGGTGTTCGCCGGCCCCGGCGAGGCGGTCGCCGAGATGGTGCGGCGCTGCCATGACGGCCCCGCTTTCGCCCACGTCGAGCGCGTCGAGCGCGTCGCCGAGGACCCCGAAGCGGAGCCGGTCGGCCCCGGCTTTCACGTCGCGCCGACGGCCTGACGCCGAGCTTCCAGGACCACGTCGAAGCTGTCGCGCAGGGCTTGGTCCACCTCGGCCATCGTCGCCGCGATGCCGAGGTCGTCGAGCGAGGTGACGCCGTAGCCGCTGTAGCCGCAGGCGACGATGCCCCGGTAGTGGTCGAGGTTCGGCGCGACGTTGAGCGAGACGCCGTGGTACGTGACCCAGCGGCGGATGCGCACGCCGATGGCCGCGATCTTGGCCTC
>JADFMW010000080.1 GCA_022563655.1 Pseudomonadota bacterium | reverse complement strand
GGTGCTCGACGATTTCGGCGTGCGCGGCGAGATCGTCAAGGTCCACCCCGGCCCGGTCGTCACGCTCTACGAGCTCGAGCCGGTGCCGGGCACCAAGTCGTCGCGCGTGATCGGCCTGGCCGACGACATCGCCCGCTCGATGAGCGCGGTGTCGGTGCGCGTCGCCCTCATCCCCGGGCGCAGCGTGATCGGCATCGAGCTGCCCAGCGCCCAGCGCGAGACCGTCTACCTCCGCGAGCTGCTGTCCTCGCCCGACTACGAGAGCACGGCGGCGCGGCTTACGCTTGCGCTGGGCAAGGATATCGGCGGCGCGCCGGTGATGTGCGACCTCGCGCGCATGCCGCACATGCTGGTCGCCGGCACCACCGGATCGGGCAAGTCGGTGGCGATCAACTCCATGATCCTGTCGCTCGTCTTCCGGCTGCCGCCCGATCAGTGCAAGTTCATCCTGATCGACCCGAAGATGCTCGAGCTCTCGGTCTACGACGACATCCCACACCTCCTGGCCCCCGTGGTCACCGATGCGGCCACGGCGGTGACGGCGCTGAAGTGGACCGTGCGCGAGATGGAAAACCGTTACCGCGTCCTGTCGCACCTCGGCGTGCGCAACATTGCGAGCTACAACAAGCGCCTGGCCGAGACCCGCTCGACCGGCGGGCCGTTGACGCGCCGCGTCCAGACCGGGTTCGACCGCGAGACCGGCAAGCCGGTGTTCGAGGATCAGGAGCTGCCCAGCGAGCCCCTGCCCCACATCGTCGTGATCGTCGACGAGATGGCCGATCTCATGCTGCTCGCCGGCAGGGAGGTCGAGGGCACGATCCAGCGCCTGGCGCAGATGGCGCGCGCCGCCGGGATCCACCTGATCATGGCAACGCAGCGGCCGTCGGTCGACGTCATCACCGGCACCATCAAGGCGAACTTCTCCACCCGCATCAGCTTCCAGGTGACCTCGAAGATCGACAGCCGCACGATCCTGGGCGAGCAGGGCGCCGAGCAGCTGCTCGGCGACGGCGACATGCTGTACATGTCGTCCGCCGGGCGCGTCACCCGCGTCCACGGGCCGTACGTCAGCGAGGCCGAGGTCGCGCGCGTCGTCGCCTTCCTCAAGACCCAGGGCACGCCCGAGTACATCGACGAGGTCACCGAGGAGGATTTCGGCCCGGCCCCCCGGCTCGGGGGCAACGGCGAGGACGACCTGCTCTACGACCAGGCGGTGGCGCTGGCCTGCCGCGAGCGCAAGGCCTCGACCAGCTTCATTCAGCGCCACCTGCAGATCGGCTACAACCGCGCCGCGCGCATCATCGAGCGCATGGAGGCCGAGGGCGTGGTGAGCCGCGCCAACCACGTCGGCAGGCGCGAGGTGCTCGTCGGCGACATCGCCGACGACCGCCACGACTGAAGCCCCGGACGCGCCGGCGGCGCGGTATCCTCTGGGCCGCTCGTGGCCCTTTGCCGAAGAATTCCCGAACGAGAACCAGGCCCCGCCTGGCCTACGACCGGGGCGTCGACGCCGCGGCGGACCGTTCGGCGTAGTAGATCCGCGCCAGGCGCTCGGGCGAGACGCCGAGGTGATAGAGCGCGTGGATCTTGAGCCAGCCCTAACTTGTTTCGGAGCGAGACCTACCGCGAGTGCGTACTGGCCGCGTGGCGGCCGGCCGACGTTCGGCCCTCCCCGTCGGCCTCCGCGGGCGCTCTGGATCGCGTCAGCCACCAGTCGCGCCAGAATACGCGCCGCCATGAAACAGGCGAGACCTACTGGGAGCTGGAGCTGCCCGGGCCGCCGCGTTCAAGCCCCGGCGGCCGAGCTGCGGCACCTTGTGGCACGCGATGCAAGGAGCAAGCCGTAATAATGAGGGCAAATGGACAGCACAGCGGCTAAGGTGGGGTAGGCCCGCCAGCTCCAACCAACCCAGCTATCCACGAAATAACCCTCTGAATATCTGTCGAAAAAATGACCCCTAAAACAAACACCACGATGCCCGACGCAATGCTGAGGAAGAATGCGAACATGCGCTCCCCACCTCTCTTTCGGACGAGAACCTTTTCCAGATGAAACGAAAATGCTTTTGCTTGTTCCTGTGTCACTTTCGAAAGTTCCTTATATTGCGTATATTCATTCTGAAGGTCACGAAGTTTCTTAGTCCGCTCTTCCAAACGTGATTCAATGTTTTCAATAAGCGTTCCTGATTTTTGAAGTGCCTGGATCGCATCGTCTATCTCACGATCAAGGTCCTTCTCTGTGCGGGTGAAAGACTGAACAAGATCATAAAGTTCAGGGCCGGGCAAGAAGGGAACCGGCATCATTCTCAAAAAGAGGCGGAGAAACTTTTGCCGAAGGTCGCGCCTCTTCGACACAGAAACGGCGGTCGATTCAGTCTCTCCCGATGGATCGCTGTTTTGGCTGTTTTGCTCATCTACCACGAGTTATGCTTCCCTTTCTGGAGGCTTCAATTCTATTCACGGACTCGATACCCCAGCCCCGAAATCATGTCAGTGTCCGCATGAAGCTTTTTCTGCCGCTGCTCAAGGGCCTGATAGGCCACCTGGCGAATTTCGTTCGGAAAGTTGCCGATGCTCTTCGCCTGAAAGTTGAGGTACTCGCTAATTGCCATCACGCGTTCGTCAATCTCGGCTTTCACCTGCTCCTTCGTCAGGTTGACCCCCTGGATCGTGAACTCGACGTGCTCGCGCTTGGCTTGGCCGCGCGGCGGACTGTAGTTGAACGTCGAGGGTTTGACCCGAAACATCTCTTTGTCGCCTTCGAAGGGAAGCCGAACGTCAATGGCCGTTCCCTTCATGTAGTGCGGTCCGCGCCGCGAGAAATCGCGGTGTCGTGCGCCGCTTATGTCGATCTCCACCTCGCGATGGCTAACCTCGATGTTCTCCGGGAATATCGTGGGCGGCTCAAGCGCGAATTCAGCAGCGAACCTCTTGGCTAGTTCATCCAAGGTTCCTTTACCGAAATCTTCTGCGGACATACTATCGACTCTTCGACAAAGTTCCTGCTTCTGGTACTCAACCGCCGAATGCCAGTCTAGTTCCCAAAACATAGGGTCCTCGTTACCTGCCATCCTCGTCGTCCTTTTCCATTTCCACGTCCGCATGGTATTCGATTTTGGACGTCAGCTCTTGCATCGCGTAGTGCACGAATTGCTGTCCGAGCGCGGTAAGCTCATATTGCTTCTCGTCGTCGAACGCCGATGTCATCTCCCTGCCACTTGTGCGGCGACGCGAGCCCTTCGGCTGCTGCCGGGTGATGAAGTTTCCCGCGTAATCCGTCTCACGGTGTTGGCGAATGACGCCTCCTGTGGAGAGGTCTCGGAATAGGAGCTTGTACAGGTCAGCCTCGGCCGAATCCTCCCGGGGCGAGCCCTTGCCGAGCCGCCGCCATATTTCTTCTCGGGTGGCGCCGGGATTAGTATAGATGTCGGCAATCACCGCGAAGTGGAACTCCGAGTACGTATGAAGCCAGTCTATGAACAAGCTCACCACGTCATCAGAGGTCAGGTCCGTTGCAGCTGCGTTGTTCAAGATGTTGCGGATGAACTCCTGCTTCTTTGCGCTCTCGGTGCCTGCCCAGTTCCTGAATGCCTTCTTGAGTAACGACTGATATTCGTCTGATCGCACGCGCGCGGCTATCCGTTCGTCGTGCATGTCGAGGCGGGTTACGATTTCCGCCATCGTACGCTGTTTCTCCCGCAGCTCGTCCCTAAGCATGTGGAGCCAACCGCGTAAGAACTCGTTTACTCGCTCCTGCTCATGCTCAGACCAGCGACCCGCAGCCGCCGAGAACAGGCCCCCGGCGAAGGGCACAACGCCCGCGGCTTGCAGCGCCCCGCGGGCGTATTTCCCCCACTTTTTGCCCCGCGGGAGATCACGTTCGTCGGATTTAGAGGTATGATCAGCCATAGAAACAAACCACGAAATTCCCTGTCGCGAATGTGGGGTGTGGGAGGGGTAAGCGCAAGAATCAAGGAGCCCATTTGGTGTCATTTCTCGGGACCCCAAGCCAAGCCCAGGACCAAAACAAAATCTGCCTTTTGAATTTGTCTCCTAAATTTAATTCGAATCTATGCCCCAAGACCGGGCTACCGATTTCCACTGGTCGGTCCTTGTGGGCGAGGCCGTCCTGGAACCGTCCTTGCACCTTGACGCCTACCTGACCAGGGAGGACAAGAACAGCTATGCGGCGCGGCGCGCTATCCGATGGGCCGGCCGTAGCCCTTGCGAAGAGTTCCCGAACGGGATCTTTGCCGAAGAGTTCCCGAATGGGAACGGGGCGCCCCGCCCGGCCTACGACCGAGGCGTCGATGCCGCGGCGGCCTGTTCGGGATAGTAAATCCGCGCCAGGCGCTCGGGCGAGACGCCGGGGTGATAGAGCGCGTGGATCTTGAGCCAGCCCCCGACGATGCGCGCCGCGGGCCGGTGAGCGAACTTCCGCGACGAGGCCACGAGCGGCGGCTCGTCGATGCGCACGGTCTCGCCGCGGCGCACGAAGTCGTAGTCCTCCATCAGCGGGATCGGCCGGATGCCGCATGGAGGTCGTGCGGCTGGCTGGGGCGGCAGGATTCGAACCTGCGGTCACGGGACCAAAACCCGTTGCCTTACCTCTTGGCCACGCCCCAGGGCGCCGCGATCTTGCGCCGAAACCGGCGCGAACCGCAAGCCCCGCCCGCCGCCGAGCGATCGCCGGTCCGCCGGCTCGACGACGCAAGTACGGCCGTGTATTGGGCGGGCGTCCGGGCTAAGTTGCACGGCACCCGAGGAACCGGAGGTGGAATGGCATGAAAGCGCGAATCAAGTGGGCCGGGGGCCGTACGTTCATCGCCGAATCGGGCAGCGGCCACGCCGTCGTGTTGGGAACTCCAGCGCGCCCCGATGACCGCAGCACCTGCCCGAGCGCCATGGAGATGGTGCTGATCGGGCTGGGCGGATGCACGGCCTTCGACGTGGTCCACATTCTCGAGAGGTCGCGCGAGCCGATCGCGGGCTGCGTGGCCGAGATCGACGCCGAGCGCGCGAGCCAGGATCCGAAGGTGTTCACCCGCATTCACGTACATTTCGTCGTGACCGGCCGCGGCCTCGACCGGTCCAAGGTCGAGCGCGCCATAAATCTATCCGCCGAAAAGTACTGCTCGGCGTCCGCCATGCTCGGCAAGACGGCGGAAATCACCCACGACCTCGAGATCGTCGACGGCAGCGGCGACGAGGCGAGAGGCGAGCGCGAGGCCCGGCCGCGAGGTTGACGGCGGGGTCTCGGCCGTGACGGTGTTCACCATCGGGCACTCGAGGCGCGCCGTCGAGGAGCTGGCGCGGCTGCTCGGGGAGCAGGGCGTCGATCTTGTGGTCGACGTTCGCTCGTTCCCGCGCTCGCGCGCCAACCCGCAGTTCAATTCGGACGCGCTCAGCCCCGCCCTCGACGCCTTTGGCATCGGCTATCGCCACCTCCGCGCGCTGGGCGGGAGGCGCGGACCGCAACGGCTCGACGGCCCGTCGCCGAATGGCATGTGGCGCAACGCCGGTTTCCGCAACTACGCCGACTATGCCCTGACGCCCGAGTTCCGCGCCGGGCTCGACGCCTTGCGCGAGCTGGCCCGTGCCCACACGTGCGCGATCATGTGCGCCGAGGCCGTGTGGTGGCGCTGTCACCGTCAAATCATCGCCGATTACCTGCTCGCGGCGGGCTTCGACGTCGCCCACATCGTCGGCCCGGGACGGCTCGAGGCGGCGCGGCTCACGCCCGGCGCCCAAGTTCAGGCCGACGGAGCGCTCCACTATCCCGGCGAGCAGGGCGTGCTCATCTGACGGGCGCTAGTCGCTAGTCGCCGCGCGCCGCGCCTAGCGAGCGTTCGATGCGCGGCCAGTACGCCCCCAGCGTCACGCCCCGCGCAATCATGAAAATCAGGAAGGAGAGCCACAAGCCGTGGTTGCCCATCACCGGCTGGAGCACGGCGACGCAGGCCACGAACACGGCGAGCGAGGCGATCATCGCGTTGCGCATCTCAGCCGTGCGCACGGCCCCGATGAAGATGCCGTCGAGCTGATAGCCCCACACCGAGACCAGCGGCGCGACGAACATCCAGGGCAGCACCGCGCGCGCCGCGGCACGCACCTCGGCGATGCCGGTGAGGGCGTCGATGATCGCCGTCCCGAACAGCACGTAAAGCGCCGCGAACACGACGGCCGTGATCAGCGCCCAAACCGTCGAGGCGCGCACCGCGCCCCGGTAGGCGGCGCGGTCGCGGGCGCCGATGGCGCGCCCGACGAGCGCCTCGGCGGCGTGGGCGAAGCCGTCGAGGCCGTACGACATGAAATACACCATGTTCAGCAGCACGGCGTTGGCCGCGAGGATGACGTCGCCCATCTTCGCGCCTTGCGCGGTGAGGTAGGCGAAAGCCGCGACCAGGCACAGCGTGCGCACGAAGATGTCGCGGTTGACCGCCGCCATGCGCCTGAGCCGCGGCGCATCGAGGATGCGCTCACGCCGCCAGCGGCCGCCCTGGCGCCGCAAGGCGACGGCGACCATCGCCAGGCCGAGGGCGAGCCCGGCGTACTCGGCAACCAGCGTCGCCATCGCCACGCCCGCGACGGCGAGGCCCAGGCCGACGACGAACACCAGGTCGAGGACGATGTTCAGGCCGTTGATCACGACCTGCAGCGCCAGCCCGGCGCGCGCGTTCTGCCGGCCCAGGAACCAGCCGAGCACGACGTAGTTGCCGAGCGCCGCCGGCGCGCCCCAGATGCGGATCGAGAAATAGGTGCGGGCGTGCGCCTCGACCTCGGGGCCGGCGCCGAGCAGCCCCATCGCAATGCCGAGCAGCGGGCGCTGCAGCAGCAGAATCGCCAGCGCCAGCGCCGCGGCGATGATCAGCGCCCGCGCCAGCGCCGCGCGGACCTCGTCGTGGTCGTCGGCGCCGTGCGCCTGGGCGGTCAAGCCGGTCGTGCCCATGCGCAGGAAACCGAAGCCCCAGTAAAGGAAGTTGAAGATCAGCGCGCCGATGGCGACGGCGCCAAGGTAGTACGCCTCGGGCAGGTGGCCGACGACGGCGGTGTCGACCGCGCCGAGCAGCGGCACCGTGATGTTGGAGAGAATGATCGGCCCGGCCAGGCGCCACACGCGGCGGCGCCACTCGCCGTCGGCCGGCAGCCGCGGCGGCCTTGCGGCGCCGCCCGCGCGCACGTCAGCCACCGGGATGGTCGCGCTCGGGCGAAACCGTCCGCGGCCGGCGGCTCAATGCTCCTCGCCGCCGGGCGAGAATGGCTCCGGCGCTTCGAAAAGCGCGGAGTCTATGGGGAGACCGAACGAGGTGTCCATGAGCGTGACCTTGGTCACCCGCCCCTGGGCGTCCTGCACCCACCACTGACGCAAGGCCAGAGGGTTGGCGTTGAAAACCAGCGTAACCACGCCGGCGCCTCTATCATCCTTGTTCGCGAGGCTGAGGCGCAACATGCCCGACGCGCGCGCGATCTTCAGGACCTCGAGGTCGTCGCCGAGGCTGACCCGCTTGCCGATCAGGAGTTTTGCCAGCGGCGACGACATGGGCAGCTCGTTCACCTGGCCGAGATCGAGGTCGAAAAACACTAGTCGGGAACCGTCGGCGACCATGAGCACCGACACCGGCGGGTCGTACTCGAGACGCAGCCGTCCGGGCCGGTCGATGTACAACGTGCCTTGTTTTTCCCTGCCGTTGGGGTCGACCTGGAAAAATCTCGCGCGCAGGGTGGTGATGCCGTTGAGGTAGTTCTCGACGCGAGCGATCTCCTTGGCGTCCTCGGCGTCCGCGGTGGCCGCGCCGGCGCCGCCCGCGCCGGCCGCCGGTGGCGCGACCGCGACCGCGAGAACCAGCGCCAGAGCGGCCAGACGAGAGGATTTTCCGGTGGGCACGCGGGTTCCCAGCCGTTGTAACGGGTGTAACGGGCGCGCGCGTCTGTTTCGTTCGGGGGGCGTCATGCGAGGCTCACTTTACCTTCTTCGGCGGCGCGCGCAAGCCGTTCGACCCGGCACCGCGGCCGGCGTCGCGCCCATGCTCGTTTGCGGCGCCGCCCGCTCAAACTCGGCCCGGCCCGGCCGGCGTCGGCCCGACCGGGCGCTTCGCACTAAGGGGTGCTTTGGCCGGCGTCGGACGTTAGTGTAGCGGCCGCTGGAGATGGCTCGCGGGGAGATGATGGAACCATTCGGCATCGGCCAGCCGGTGCGCCGCAGCGAGGACATCCGTTTCCTCACCGGCGCCGGGCGTTTCCTGGACGACATCACGCTCGATGGCATGGCTCATGGCCTGGTGTTGCGCTCGCCGCATGCCCATGCGCGGATCGGCAAGATCGACACAACCGCAGCCCAGGCGACGCCGGGCGTGCTGGCCGTCTTTACCGGCGCCGACTGGCTGGCCGAGGGCCTCGGAGATGTTCCCTCCCGCACGGCCGCCACGAACCGGGACGGTTCACCGGTCCCGGTGCCACCGCGGCCCGGTCTGGTCCGGGACCGGGTTCGCTTCGTCGGCGACGCGGTCGCCTTCATCGTCGCCGAGACGATCGCGGCGGCGAGGGACGCGGCCGAGCTGATCGAGATCGACTACGAGCCGTTGCCCGTCGTGACCGATGCCAAGGCCGCGCTCGAGCCGGGCGCGCCGCTGGTCTGGGATGACGTGCCGGGCAATCTCTGCGTCGACTACGAGGCCGGCGACGAGGCCGCGGTCGATGCCGCCTTCGCCAAGGCCGAGCGCACGGTTTCGCTCGACCTGGTCAACAACCGCGTCACGGCGGTGCCGCTCGAGACGCGGGGCGCGATCGGCCAGTACGACGGCGAAACCGAGGCGTTCACGCTCATCTCCTCGACCCAGAACGTTCACGTCAACCGCAACCAGATCGCCGAGAGCATCCTCGGCATCCCGGCGGAAAAACTGCGCCACGTCGCCTACGACGTCGGCGGCGGCTTCGGGGCCAAGAACGCGCTCTACCCGGAGCATGCGCTGGTCCTGTTCGCGGCCCGCCGGGTTGGCCGGCCGGTCAAATGGGTCAACGACCGCGGCGAGAGCTTCGTCTCCGACACCCATGGCCGGGACCAGCAAAGCCGCGTCGAGCTGGCGCTGGACAAGGACTGCCGCTTTCTTGCGCTCAGGGTGACTTCGGTCGGCAACACGGGCGCCTACACCTCGTCGGTCGGCCCGTTCACACCGACCGGCGGGACGGCGAGGACGCAGGGCGGTTCGTACCGCATTCCGGCGCTTTACTTCCGCTCCAGGGCCGCGTTCACCAACACCGTGCCGATCGAGCCCTACCGCGGC
Organism: Pseudomonadota bacterium; assembly: GCA_022563655.1. Taxonomy (GTDB): domain Bacteria; phylum Pseudomonadota; class Alphaproteobacteria; order JAAXGF01; family JAAXGF01; genus JADFMW01. Next base: position 958 of record JADFMW010000080.1, on the reverse strand, counting down.
GCCGGGCGCCCGGAGGCGACCTATCAGATCGAGCGCGTGATCGATGTGGCGGCCGCCGAACTGGGCATCGACGCGGTGGAGCTGCGCCGGCGCAACCTGATCCGGCGCGAGGACCTGCCTTACCGCACCGGGATCGGACTGGAGATCGATTCCGGCGATTTCGAGACCGTTCTCGACCGCTGCCTCGAGCTTGCCGATCCGGCGGGCTTTCCCCAGCGGGCCGCCGCCGCGCGGGCGCTCGGCCGCCGCCGCGGATTCGGCGTCGCCCTGTACCTCGGGCTCACGGGCGGCGGGGCGAAAGAGTACGCGGCCCTGAGGTGCGCCAAGGACGGCTCGATCACCGTTTCCGTCGGCAGCCAGTCAACCGGCACGGGGCACGAGACCGTGCTGACGCAAATCGTCGCCGCCCGGCTCGGGCTACCGGCCGAGCGCATCACTTACGGCCAGGCGGATACCGACCTGACGCCGCTGGGCGGCGGCCACGGCGGCTCGCGCGTGCTCGAGATAGGCGGCTCGGCGGTGTCGGTCGCCGCCGACGAGGTGCTCGCCAAGGCAAAGCTGATCGCCAGCTATCTGCTCAAGGCCGCGGTGGCCGACGTGAGCTTCGCCGGCGGCAGCTTCTCCGTCGCCGGCGCCGACCGCTCCGTGACGATGACCGAGGTGATCGCCGCAGCCCATGACCCCGAGCGCTTGCCGGCGGCAATGGAGCCCGGGCTCGACAGCGAGGTGACGTACGAGCGGAACGACGTCACCTATCCGAACGGCTGCCACGCCGCCGAGGTCGAGGTCGATCCCGAAACGGGCCAGGTGCGGCTCGTCGACTACACCGTGGTCAACGATTTCGGCACGATCATCAACCCGCTGACCACCGACGGCCAGGTCATGGGCGCCACCGCCCAGGGCATCGGCCAGGCGCTCTGTGAGAGCATCGTCTACCAGGAGGGCAGCGGCCAGATCC
>JADFMW010000079.1 GCA_022563655.1 Pseudomonadota bacterium | reverse complement strand
CTACAGCTGGTGGGACTACCGCGGCCGCGGGTGGGAGCGCGACCACGGCATGCGCCTCGACCACCTGCTGCTTTCGCCCCAGGCGGCCGACCGGCTCGAGGCCAGCGGCATCGACCGCGGACCGCGCGGCCGGCCCAAGGCCTCGGACCATACGCCGGTCTGGTGCGAGCTGAGGGAATGACGATGAAGGACGATGCCGCGCACGAGGGCGGCTGCCTGTGCGGCGCGGTGCGCTACCGCGTTGCCGGCGCCGCGCGGTGGGTCGGCCACTGCCATTGCCAGAGCTGCCGCCGGGCGTGCGGCGCGCCGGTGGTGACCTGGGCCGGGTTCGCCGAGGAGCGCTTTAAGGTGACGCAGGGCGCGCTCGCGTGCTTCGCTTCGTCGCCAGGCGTGACGCGCAGCTTCTGCGCCCGCTGCGGCACGCCGCTGACGTTCGTGGCCGAGCGCTATCCCGGCGAGGTGCACGTGACCGTCGGCAGCCTCGACCGGCCCGGGGAGTTCCCGCCCGCGAGCCACGTCTGGGCGTCGGAGCGCATCTCCTGGCTCCACCTCGCCGACGACCTGCCGCGGCACCCGCGCTTCGGCACCGCCGATGAGTAAGGCGGCGGATGAAGGTCGCGCCGAAGGTCGAGGCTTTGCGCCGGCGCCGGTTATGGCCTATCCTACTGCCTGCAATCGGTGCGATGCCGGAAATCCGGCAGCGCGATTTGTATAGGCTCATTCGGGGGAGGTTCCATGTTGAATATTCGTATTCTCATCAGCGGCATTGTCACCGCAGGGCTGTTTTCCACGGCCGCGCTGGCGCAGACTTGGGACATGCCCACGCCGTACCCGGACGCCACTTTCCACACCGTAAACATCCAACAGTTCGCCGACGACGTGAAGCTGACGACGGGCGGGGCGCTCGACATCAAGGTTCACAGCGCCGGATCCTTGTTCAAGCACCCGGACATCAAGCCTGCCGTCCGCGGCGGCCAGGTGCCCATCGGCGAGTTCCTGCTGTCGCGGCTGAGCAACGAAAACCCCCTCTTCGGGGTCGACTCGGTACCGTTTCTGGCGACCGATTACGACGCCGCGAGGAAGCTGTGGGCGGCCTCGCGGTCCCAGATCGAGAACCTGTTGGACAAGCAAGGGCTGAAGGTTCTGTTTGCGGTGCCGTGGCCGCCCCAGGGGCTATACGCCAAGAAGGCGATCAACTCGCTTGACGACCTCAAGGGCCTGAAGTTCCGGGCCTACAACGCGGCGACCGAACGTGTCGCGCAGTTGGCCGGGGCCGTGCCGACCCAGATCGAGGTCGCGGAGCTGGCGCAGGCCTTCGCCACCGGCCGGATCGAGGCGGTGATTACCTCGCCGTCCACCGGCGTGAGCAACAAGTTTTGGGATTTCGTGTCTCACTTCCACCACACCCAGGCGTGGCTGCCCAAGAATGCCGTGGTCGTGAACAAGAAGGCGTTTGCTCGTCTGGATCCCAAGGTCCAGCAGGCGGTGCTCAACGCCGCGGCCAGGGCCGAGGAGCGCGGCTGGCAGGCGAGCATGGCGGAAACGGATGTGAAGATCGCGATCCTGAAGAAGAACGGTGTGACCGTGCTCGCCCCGAGTGCCAAGCTCTTGGACGGGTTGAAAGGGATCGGCGCGACGATGACCCGAGAATGGGTCGAGATGGCCGGAACCGAGGGCCAAGCAGTCCTTGACGCCTTCAAGAAGTAGCAGCTTCCGACGCGCCGGCGCGCCGCGCAGGGCCGGCCCGTCTCGCTGAGAGCCGGATCGCGAAGCCGGGGGCTCGTGACCGGCTTCTCCAATACTGCGAAACCCGGAATGCGCAAAACCCTCGACTTCATTTACCGCGGAAGCGGCGCTCTCGCAGCACTGTTCCTGCTCGCCATCTGTTCGATCGTGGTGCTGCAGGTGGGCGCCAACCTCATCGACACCGTCGCGGCATGGGTGATCGGCGAGCCCATCGGCCTCGTCGTTCCGTCCTACGCCGAGTTCGCCGGGTTCTTCCTCGCCGCCTCGTCGTTCCTGGCGCTGGCCTACACCCTGCGCGCGGGTGAACACATCCGCGTGTCGCTGATCATTCGGCGCTTTACGGGAAGGCCCCGGCGCGGCATCGAGCTGTGGTGCACGGGCGCCGGCGGGATGCTCGCGGGATACTTGGCGTTCTATGCCGTGCGGCTGGTCTTTGACTCGATCACGTTCGGCGACGTCTCGCCGGGCATGGTCTCGGTGGCCCTGTGGATACCCCAGTCAGCGGTGGCGCTCGGCCTGGTCATCCTCACCATGGCCCTGGCGGACGAGTTCGTCGCCGCGCTCAAGGGTCGGGCGCCGTCGTACACAGCCAAAGGAGAGGACGATCACCGGACCGGCGCCGACGGCGCCCCAGACGAAGATTCCTTAATCGAACGCTAGCGACAGCCGTGGAACAGCTGATCCTGACGCTGCTGTTGGTTGTCGTCCTGTTTGCCTTCCTCGGCAGCGGCATTTGGGTGGCGGTCTCGCTGTTGGGCGCGGGGTTGGTGGGCATGGTGACATTTAGGGCCGTCGTGACCGGCGACGTCATGGCCACCACCGATTGGGCCGGCCAGGTCATGGCCACGACAATTTGGGGATCGAGCAATTCCTGGGCGCTCGCCGCGCTTCCCATGTTCATCTGGATCGGGGAGATCCTGTTCCGTTCGCGCCTCTCGGAAGACATGTTCGCCGGGCTCGCCCCGTGGTTGAACCGCCTGCCTGGGCGCCTGCTTCACGTCAACATCCTGGGCTGCGGCATCTTCGCGGCGGTCTCCGGCTCGTCGGCCGCCACCGCGGCGACGATCGGCAAGATGTCCCTTCCCGAGCTCGCGAAGCGGGGCTACGACCCGATCATGAGCATCGGGACGCTGGCGGGCTCGGCCACGCTCGGGCTGTTGATTCCCCCTTCGATCATCCTCATCGTCTACGGCGTCGCGATCGAGGAATCGATCGCCCGGCTGTTCATCGCCGGCATCCTTCCGGGGATCATGCTGGTGGTGATGTTCATGGGCTACGTGGTGATCTGGTCGCTGCTCAATCCCGACAAGATTCCCCGGCTCGACATCCGCATGGGCCTCAAGGAGCGGCTGTTCCATTCCCGCCGGCTCGTTCCGGTGTTGCTTCTGATTACCGGGGTGATCGGCTCGATCTACTTCGGCATCGCCTCACCGACCGACGCCGCGGCGGTCGGGGTGGTGTTGGCGTTGGCGCTGTCATGGTTCTCGGGGACCCTGAATCGGGCGACCTTCATCGACGGCTTGATGGGCGCGACCCGCACCTCGTGCATGATCGCCTTCATCCTGGCGGGCGCCGCCTTCCTCACCGTCGCCATGGGCTTCACGGGCATCCCGCGGATGCTCGCGCAATGGATCGGATCGCTCGAGCTTTCGACCTACATGCTGCTCGCGGCGCTCACCGTCTTCTTCATCGTGCTGGGGTGCTTCCTCGACGGCATCTCGGTGGTGGTGCTGACGACGGCGGTGATCCAGCCCATGGTCGAGCAGGCGGGCATCGACCGGGTGTGGTTCGGCATTTACATCGTGCTGGTGGTGGAGATGGCCCAGATCACCCCGCCCGTCGGCTTCAACCTGTTCATCATTCAGGGGCTGACCGGGCGCAACATCCTGCAGGTCGCCAGGGCGGCGCTGCCGTTCTTCTTCCTGCTGCTGGCGGGGGTGGCGGCGATCGTGGCCTTCCCCGAGATCGCCACCTATCTGCCCTCTCGGATGGGGAGGTAGCGCCACGTTTCGCCGCCGACTACGCGCGACGGTGCGGGCCGTCCTCGCCGTGCTTTTTACGGCGCTTTCCGCCCTTGCGTCCGACGCCGATGGCCGAATCACCGCCCTGGTCGGCGGCACCGTGATCGACGGCACCGGCGCCGAGCCGCTTCCCGACGCCCTGGTGCTGATCGACGGCACGCGCATCGCCGCCGTCGGCCCGAGGAGCACAACCGCGGCGCCCGGCGGGGCGCGCGTGATCGACACCCGGGGCAAATGGATCATTCCCGGCCTCATCGACGCCCACATCCACTTCTTCCAATCGGGCGGCCTTTACACCCGGCCCGACATCATCGACCTGCGCGGCGTGCGCTCCTACGCGGACGAGTCGGCATCGATCCGCCGCCGCCTGCCGGTGACCTTGGCGCGCTATCTGGCGAGCGGGGTTACCTCGGTGGTCGACGTGGGCGGCCCTTACTCGAACTTCGCCGTGCGCGCGCTGGCCCGCCGCACCTTGCTGGCGCCGCGCGTCGCGGTGGCGGGGCCGCTGCTCGGCACCTACGCGCCCGAGGAGCTCGAAAGCGAGGACCCGCCGGTCATCCGGGTGGCCTCGCCCGAGGCGGCGCGGGCGCTGGTGCGCCGCGAGCTAGCGTACAAGCCCGACCTGGTGAAGCTGTGGCTCGTCGAGCGGCTAGGCCTCGACCTCGCCGCCGAGCTCGATTGGGCGCGCGCGGCGATCGAGGAGAGCCATGCCGCCGGCGTGCGCGTGGTGGCGCACGCCACCCAGCGCGAGACGGCCCGCGCCGCCGTGCTGGCCGGCGTCGACGTGCTGGCGCACAGCGTTCAGGACCGGCGCGTCGACGACGCCTTCGTCGCCCTGCTCAAGGCGCGAAACGTGGTCTACACCACCACGTTCGCAGTCGCCGAGGGCTACCACGAGGTGCTGTCGCAGTCGGTCGAGCTTTCCGACATCGAACGCCGCCTCGGCGACCCCGAGGCGATCGCCAGCTTCGCCGAGCTTGGCGCGCTTCCCTTCGGCAAGGTTCCCTTCTGGGTCCGCTTGCAGCCGCCCCCGAACCAGCGGGTCGCGTTCGCCAACCTGCGGCGCTTGCAGGCCGCCGGCGTCGCCATCGCCGCCGGCAGCGACGCCGGCAACATCGGCACGCTGCACGGCCCGGCGCTGCACCGCGAGCTCGAGCTGATGGCCGAGGCCGGGCTTGCGCCGATGGAGATCATCGTCGCCGCGACGCACGGCGGCGCCCGGGTGATGGGCCGCGAGTCCGAGCTCGGGACGATCGAGGCGGGCAAGCTCGCCGACCTCGTCGTGCTCGACGCCGACCCCTTGGCCGACATCCGCAACACCCGCCGCATTTACCGCGTGGTCAAGGGCGGCGTCGTCCTCGACCCCGAGGACGTACTGGCCGCGGCGCTTAAGTCGCAGTAGACCCCGCCACGCCCTAAAAAGATGGGCATTTTTGTCCCTCTTTTTGGTTGAAAAGAGGACAAAAATACCCTATGCTCAAACATGACAGGAGCCGAATTCATCCGCAAGATCAGGAAACTTGGGCGCAAGCGAGGCGTGCCCGTGCGCTTCACCGAGCGGCGTGGCAAAGGCAGCCATGGCACGCTGTTTTACGGCGAGCGCTCGACAATCGTTAAGCATCGCAGGGCGGAAATCGGCCCCGGCCTGCTTGCCACGATGCTGAAGGACCTGAGGCTCGGTCGTGACGACTTGGATTAGGAGGATACCGGATGACCACACAGCGGTACGTTTTTCCCGCGACGTTCTCGACAGACGACGCCGGGCGCATCCTTGTCGTGTTTCCCGACCTGCCTGGTGCTGCGACCGACGGCGCCAATGTCGCCGAAGCCCACGCCGAAGCCGCCGACTGCCTCGAGGAGGCGATTGCCGGCTACATCGCCGAAGGCCGCGACATCCCCGTGCCATCCAGGCGGAAGGCCGGCCAGCGTCTCGTGCCGGTGCCGGTGCAGACCGCGGCGAAGGCGGCGTTGCACATGGCGCTGCGCGACGCCGGAATGTCCAGGGCGGCGCTCGCGCGCGCGCTCGGCTGCGACGTCAAAGAGGTCCGGCGAATACTCGACCCCAGACATCCCACCAAGCTCCCCCGCCTCGCCGAGGCCTTGACCCTGCTCGGCAAGCGCTTGGTCCTAGAGGTGCGCGACGCCGCCTGACCTATCGTAACACCCGCCGCATTGATCGCGTGGTCAAGGGCGGCGTCGTCCTCGACCCCGAGGAGGTACTGGCTGCGGCGCTTAAGTTTCAGTAGGTGGGCGCTTGCCTTCGATGCACGCCGGTTAGTCGCCGCCGAGCGGCGCGGCGGGCTTCCGAAACCGATATATCCCAGTCCCCCACTTTTCGAGTCTCGATTGTTTGCGCATTGGCGAGTCGAAGGCAAGGGCGCGCGCCAATCCTTGGACTGGCGCCCGCCGCCGAGCGCGAAATCGTGTTATAAGCGGGCCCGCAACTCGCCCGCGCAGAGCAGGAGAATGTCGATGCCGTCCAAACCGCTTGCTGGTGTTGCGCTGCTCATCCCCGCGCTCGCCTTCGCCGCGCTCGCCTTTGCCGCTCCGGCCGAGGCGCACACCTTCGGCGCCGTTGGCGCCGGCCTGTTCGAGGGCTTCTTTCATCCCTTGGCCGGGCTCGACCACGTGCTCGCCATGGTCGCGGTCGGGCTGTGGGCCGCGCAGCAGGGCGGCCGCGCCCTGTGGCGCATCCCCGCGACCTTCGTCGCGGCCTTGGTGCTTGGCGGCGGGCTCGCCGCCGCCGGCGTGGTGTTGCCCGGCGTCGAGCTCGGGGTGGCCGCGTCGGTCGCGGTGCTCGGGCTGGTGATCGCACTGGCCGCGCGCCCCTCGCCGGTGGCCGGCATGGCGCTGGTCGGCGCCTTCGCCGTGCTGCACGGCCAGGCCCATGGCATGGAGCTGCCCGAGACCGCGGCGCCCGCCCTCTACGCCCTCGGCTTTACCCTGTCGACGGCGTTGCTTCACGGCCTGGGCCTTGCAATCGGCCTTGTGCCCCGCGCCCTCGGCGAGCGCGCCTTGGCCGTGCCGCTCAGGCTCTGCGGCGTGGTTGTGGCCGTCACGGGCGTGGCGCTGGTCTCGGCCGCTATCGCCGCGGCGTAGCCTTTATTCCGGGCGCGCCGGGGCGGCGGGCGAGATTGACTCGCCGGGACAACGGTTTAGAATTGGCGGGCAGCGCGCGAGGGCGCGCGAAGCACGCTGCGAGAGACACGAGCAATGGGCCAGCATCCACGACCGCTCTCGCCGCACCTTCAGGTCTACAAGCCGCAGCTCACGTCGGTTCTCTCGATCTTCCACCGCATCACGGGCATGGTCCTCGTGGGCGGCTTGGTGCTGCTCACCTGGTGGCTAATCGCGGCCGCGGCCGGGCCCGGGGCGTTCGGCGTGGTGCAGGCGTTTCTCGGCTCGTGGTTCGGGCTGCTGGTGCTGTTCGGCATCTCGTGCGCCCTGTTCTACCACCTGTGCAACGGCGTCCGGCACCTGATCTGGGATTCGGGCCACCTGCTCGAGATCGAGAGCGTGTACCGGTCGGGCTGGGTCATGCTGGGCGCCGCGGTGGCGCTTACGATCGTTGCCTGGGCGATCGGCCTGGCGGTGGGAGGATGACGTGAGCCTGAGGACGCCGCTCGGCCGCGCGCTTGGCCTCGGCGCCGCCAAGGACGGCACCTCGCACTGGTGGGCGCAGCGCCTCACCGCCGTCGCCCTGGTGCCGCTGACCTTCCTGTTTATCGTCGTCGTGTTCGCGCTCAAGGGCGCCGACCACGCCCGGGTGGTGGCGTTGATGGGCGAGACGTGGGTCGCGCTGACGGTGCTGTTGTTCGTGATCGCCGGCTTCTATCACATGAGGCTCGCCGTGCAGGTGGTGGTCGAGGACTACGTCCACCACGAACGGGCCAAGATGGTGTTGCTCGTCGCCCTGCCGCTGGTTTGCGTCGCGCTCGGTACGGCGTGCGTGTTCGCCGTGCTCAAGCTCGCCTTCGCGGGGTAGGGCGGGTGTCGCGGTCGTACCCCGTCATCGACCATACCTACGACGTCGTCGTCGTCGGCGCCGGCGGCGCGGGCCTGCGCGCGACCATGGGCATGGCGGTGCAGGGGCTCAAGACCGCGTGCATCACCAAGGTGTTCCCGACCCGCAGCCACACCGTGGCGGCGCAGGGCGGGATGAGCGCGGCGCTCGGCAACGCCGGCGAGGACGACTGGCGCTGGCACATGTACGACACGGTCAAGGGCTCCGACTGGCTCGGCGACCAGGACGCCATCGAGTACATGTGCCGCGAGGCGGTGCCGGCGGTGATCGAGCTCGAGCACTTCGGCGTGCCGTTCTCGCGCACCGAGGACGGCAAGATCTACCAGCGCGCCTTCGGCGGCATGACCACCCATTTCGGCAAGAGCCAGGCAATGCGCACCTGCGCCGCGGCCGACCGCACCGGCCACGCCATCCTCCACACGCTCTACCAGCAATCGCTCAAGCACGAGGCCGAGTTCTTCATCGAGTACGTCGCCCTCGACCTGATCATGGACGACGATGGCGTCTGCCGCGGGGTCATGGCGTGGAACCTGGACGACGGCGCCATCCACCGCTTCCGCGCCCACGCCGTGGTGCTGGCGACCGGCGGCTACGGCCGCGCCTATTTCTCGTGCACCTCGGCGCACACCTGCACGGGCGACGGCAACGCGATGGTGCTGCGCGCGGGGCTTCCCTTGCAGGACATGGAGTTCGTGCAGTTCCACCCCACCGGCATCTACGGCTCGGGTTGCCTGATCACCGAGGGCTCGCGCGGCGAGGGCGGCTATCTGACCAACGCCGAGGGCGAGCGCTTCATGGAGCGCTACGCGCCGACGGCGAAGGACCTCGCCTCGCGCGACGTGGTGAGCCGGGCGATGACCACCGAGATGCGCGAAGGCCGCGGCATCGGTCCGGACAAGGATTACCTATATCTGCACCTCGAGCACCTCGCCGACGAGCTGCTGCACGAACGCCTGCCGGGCATCTCCGAGACGGCCCGCATCTTCGCCGGCGTCGACGTGACCAAGGAGCCAATCCCGGTGTTGCCCACCGTGCATTACAACATGGGCGGCATCCCGACGAACTATCACGGCGAGGTCGTGACGCTGAAGAACAGCGACGCCGAGAGTGTGGTTCCGGGCCTGATGGCGATCGGCGAGGCGGCGTGCGTGTCGGTGCACGGCGCCAACCGGCTGGGGTCGAACTCGCTGGTCGACATCGTCGTGTTCGGCCGCGCCGCCGCAAAGCGGGCCGGCGAGCTGATCACGCCCGGCGGGCCGCACGTGGCGCTGCCCGAAAGCGCCGGCGAGGACGCGATCGCGCGCCTCGACAAGCTGCGCCAAGCCGACGGCTCGCGGCCGACGGCCGAGGTCCGGATCGACATGCAGCGGGTCATGCAAAGCAACTGCGGTGTGTTCCGCACCAGCGAGGTCCTCTCGGAAGGGGTCAAGAAGCTGGACGCGGTGCGGGTATCTCTCGCCGATGTGCGGGTCGGCGACCGCTCGATGATCTGGAACACCGATCTGGTCGAGACCCTCGAGCTCGACAACCTGCTGCGCCAGGCGCTGGTCACCATGCACGGGGCGCACAACCGCACCGAAAGCCGCGGCGGGCACGCGCGCGAGGACCACCCGGAGCGCGACGACGAGAACTGGCTCAAGCACACCCTCGCCTGGCTCGGCGACGACGGCCGCGTGGCCATCGACTACCGTCCGGTGCACCTTTATACCTTGACCGACGAGGTCCAGACATTCCCGCCCCAGCCCAGGGTGTATTGAGCGGCGCGGCGAAGGACAGACGACTTCAGAGAGCGATATGGTCCAGTTCACACTTCCGGCTAATTCCAGGGTCAAGCCAGGCAAGACCCATCCGGCGCCCGCCGGGGCGAAGAGCGTCAAGCGCATCAAGGTCTACCGCTGGAACCCCGACGACGGCGACAACCCGCGCCTCGATATTTTCGAGATCGACTGCGCGGCGTGCGGGCCGATGGTCCTCGACGCGCTGATCAAGATCAAGGGCGAGGTCGACGCCACGCTCACCTTCCGACGCTCGTGCCGCGAGGGCATCTGCGGCTCGTGCGCGATGAACATCGACGGCGTCAACGGGCTCGCCTGCATCACGCCGATCGACGATACGAAGGGCGATCTCAAGGTCTACCCGTTGCCGCACCTGCCGGTGGTCAAGGACCTGGTGCCCGACATGACCAACTTCTACGCCCAGTACGCCTCGATCAAGCCGTGGCTGCAAAGCGAGTCGCCGGCGCCGCCCGACCGCGAGCGCCTGCAATCGCCCGACGACCGCGAGAAGCTCGACGGCCTCTACGAGTGCATCCTTTGCGCCTGCTGCTCGACGGGCTGCCCGAGCTATTGGTGGAACAGCGACCGCTTCCTGGGCCCGGCGGTCCTGCTGCAGGCTTACCGTTGGCTGGTCGACAGCCGCGACGAGCACACCGGCGAGCGGCTCGACGACCT
>JADFMW010000078.1 GCA_022563655.1 Pseudomonadota bacterium | reverse complement strand
AGAAGATACTCAAAGTCCACATGCGCAAGGTGCCGCTCGCGTCCGACGTCGATGCGCGCATCATCGCCCGCGGCACGCCGGGCTTCTCCGGCGCCGACCTCGCCAACCTGGTCAACGAGGCGGCGCTGCTCGCCGCGCGGATCGGCAAGCGGGTGGTGTCGATGGCCGAGCTCGAGACGTCCAAGGACAAGGTGATGATGGGCGCCGAGCGGCGCTCGTTGGTGATGACCGACGAGGAGAAGCGGCTCACCGCCTACCACGAAGGCGGCCACGCCCTCGTCGCCGTGCATTGCCCGGCCTCCGACCCGGTTCACAAGGCGACGATCATTCCGCGTGGCCGCGCCCTCGGCATGGTGATCCGCCTGCCGGAGGGCGATCGCCTCTCGGTATCGCGCGAGAAGATCGAGGCGGACATCGCGGTGGCCATGGGCGGACGCATCGCCGAAGAGCTGATCTTCGGCCAGGACAAGGTTACCAGCGGCGCGGCCTCGGACCTCCAGATGGCGACCAAGCTGGCGCGCTGCATGGTCACCCAGTACGGCATGAGTGAGAAGCTCGGACCGTTGACCTACGCCGAGAACGAGCAGGAGATATTCCTTGGCCACTCGGTGACCCAGACCAAGCATGTATCCGAGGCCACCGCCCAGCTGATCGACACCGAGGTTCGCCGTGTCGTCGATGGCGCGTATCGGCGGGCGCGTAAGATTCTCGACGGCAACATCGACCAGCTCCACGCGCTGGCCAAGGCGCTGCTTGAGTACGAGACGCTGACGGGCGACGAGATCACGGCGCTGCTCAAGGGCGAGGAGATTGCCCGCCCGAGCAAGCCGGAAGAGCCGCCCGAGGAGGAGCGCCGGCGGTCGTCGGTGCCGGCGAGCGGTGGGTCGGTCGCGCCAGGCGGCCTCGAGCCGGAGCCGCAGCCCGGCTCTTAACTTCCGGACACGGTATGATGGAGTGCCGGCGAAGCCCCGCCCTGCCGCGGGGCTTTTCGCGCCAGGCCCGGCTCTACCTGCGGCCGACCGCCCTGGTGTCCGGCGCCGCGGCGGACGCCGCCCTCGCCTCGGGCGCCGGACGGCGCCTCGCCGGCGGCCGCTTCGTCTTCACCGCGTGCGAGGTGTACGTCCGCGAGCCTGGCGGGCTGACCGGCGCGATCGCGCCTGTGGCCGAGGTCGCGGCGTGGGCCGAGGAGGCGGACTCGCAGGGCGCGGCCGCGGTGCTCGAGCGTCTGTCGGCGCCGCGCGCGGCCATCCTGGGGCGGGCCATGGACCGGCCGGTGATCGTGGGGGTGATCAACGTCACGCCCGACAGCTTTTCCGACGGCGGCGACCACGAAGCGCCCGACGCGGCCATAGCTCGCGGCCGGGCGCTCGCCGCCGCCGGGGCCGATATTCTCGACGTCGGCGGCGAATCGACGCGGCCCGCCGCCGAACCGGTGACCGCCGAACGGGAACTCGCGCGCGTCCTTCCAGTGGTGCGCGGTCTCGCCGCCGCCGGTCATGCGGTATCGATCGACACCCGGCGCGCGGCGGTCATGACCGCGGCCTTCGAGGCCGGGGCGACGATGCTCAACGACGTCAGCGCGCTGACCTTCGACCCGGCGAGTCTCGCCGCCGCCGCGGCGGCGCGCGGGCCGGTCGTGCTCATGCACGCGCGCGGCGACCCCAAGACGATGCAGGCGGACCCGGTTTACGAGCACGCCGCGCTCGATATCTACGACTACTTGGAGGCCCGCATCGAGGCCTGCGTTGCCGCGGGCCTCGAGCGCCGGCGGATCATCGTCGATCCCGGCATCGGTTTTGGCAAGACGGTCGAGCACAACATCGATATTCTCCAACACCTGAGCCTGTACCACGGCCTCGGCTGCCCGCTGCTGCTGGGTGTTTCGCGCAAGAGCTTCATCGGGCGCATAGCCGGCGTGGATACGCCCAAGGAGCGCCTGCCCGGCAGCCTGGCGGCGGGCTTGAACGGGCTCGACCAGGGGGTCCAGATGCTGCGCGTCCACGACGTTGCCGAGACCGTTCAGGCCGTTGCGGTGTGGAACGCCATGACCGCGCCGGTGCGATCATGGGTGCGGTCATGAGGCGCGAGGGGGCCGATCCCGGCCCGTGTACCGCGAGGGGCGCGGAGCGGTGAAGGCGATCGTCCTCGGCGGCGGCGTGATCGGCGTGTGCACCGCCTATTACCTCGCCAAGGCCGGGCACGAGGTGGCGGTCATCGAGCGCCAGCCCGAGGCGGGGTGTGAAACCACCTTTGCCAATGGCGGCCTGATTGCCGTCGGCCATGCGGCCACGTGGGCGGAGCCCAGCGCGCCCTTGATGCTTTTGAAGTCGTTATGGCAGGCCGATTCGGCGATCAGATTTCGCCCCAGTCTCGACCCCGCCCTGTGGGCCTGGGGCCTTCGGTTTCTGGCCAACTGCACGGCCCAGCGCTATCGCGTCAACACGCTCCGCAACTTGCGCCTGTCCAAGTACAGCCACGAGGTCATGGCGGCCCTGCGCGAGGAGACCCAAATCCCCTACGACGAGGCCACCAAGGGCATTTTGTACGTCTACCGCGACCCCGCCCGCCTCGAGCATTCGGCCAAGGCTTGGGCTCTGGTGCGGGACCACGGCGTCGCGGTCGAGGTGAAGAGCGCCGCCGAGTCCGTCCGTATCGAACCGGCCCTCGCCCCGGCCAGCGACAAATTCGTGGGCGCCATCTATAGCCCGTCCGACGAGAGCGGCGACGCCTGCATGTTCACCCGCCATCTCGCCAAGCTATGCGAAGGCCTGGGGGTGAGGTTTACCTATGGGGCCAGCATATCGGGCCTGAAAGCAAACGCCGAGGCCGTGGAATCGGTGGTCACGGACAAAGGCGAGTTCGTCGCCGACAACTATGTGCTGGCGGCCGGCAGCTACAGCCCCTCTATCGCGCGCTCGATCGGCGTCCGGCTGCCGATCTACCCGATCAAAGGCTATAGCGTGACCGTCCCGATCGGCGGCCGCCAAGGCGCGCCGACAGTGGGCGTCATCGATGAAAGCACGCGGGTCGCGTTCGTCCGGCTTGGCGAGCGCCTCAGGCTTGCCGGCATAGCCGAGTTCAGCGGCTACGACACCAGCTACAAGCCGCGAGACTTCGGCACCATGTTCAAGGCCGCCAAGGAGCTGTTCCCCGATGGCGGCGACTACGACAGGCCGGAATTCTGGGCCTGCCTGCGGCCGATGACCCCGGACGGCCCGCCGATCATGGGCAGGGGCCGGCACCGCAACCTGTACTTCAATATCGGCCACGGCCACCTCGGCTGGACAATGGGTTGCGGCGCGGGCCGCGTCATCGCCGACCTGATCGCCGGCCGGCGCCCCGGCATCGACCTCGACGGCCTGACGATCGACCGTTTTTAGCCCGCGTCGGCTCGCCCGGCGCGGCCTCAGATCGCCGCGCGCTCGGCCGGCTCGAGGTACTGCGCGACCAGCTGCTCGGCAATCTGCACGGCGTTGAGCGCCGCGCCCTTGCGCAGGTTATCGGACACCACCCACAGCGCGAGGCCGTTCGCCACCGTGGCGTCCTCGCGGATGCGCGAGACGAACACCGCGTCTTCGCCGACGCACTCGATGGGCGTGATGTAGCCGCCGTCCTCGCGCTTGTCGAGCACGACCACCCCGGGCGCCTCGCGCAGCGCCTCGCGGGCCTCGTCCTGGCTGATGGCGTGAGCGAACTGCAGGTGCACGGCCTCGGCGTGGCCGACGAACACGGGCACGCGCGCGCAAGTGGCGATGATCTCGATGCCGGGGTCGAGGACCTTCTTGGTCTCTTGAACGATCTTCCACTCCTCATTGGTCGCGCCGTCGGGCCTGAAGACGTCGATGTGCGGGATCACGTTGAACGCGATGCGCTTGGTGAAGCGCTCGGGCGCCTTCGGCGCGCCGGCGTAGAGCGTCTTGGTCTGGTCGAACAGCTCGTCCATCGCCGCGCGGCCGGCGCCCGAGACCGACTGGTAGGTCGCCACCACCACGCGCTCGATCGTGGCCAGGTCGTGCAGCGGCCTGAGCGCCACCACCAGCTGGATCGTCGAGCAGTTGGGGTTGGCGATGATGTTGCGCCGCACATAGCCGGCGATCGCATCGCCGTTGACCTCGGGCACCACCAACGGCACGTCGGGCTCCATGCGGAAGTGCGAGGTGTTGTCGATGACGACGCAGCCGGTCTCGGCCGCGCGCGGCGCGTGCGTCGCCGAGACCTTGGCACCCGGCGAGAACAGCGCGATGTCGGTGCCGGCGAAGTCGAAATCGTCGAGGACGCCCACGGTGAGCACCCCGTCGTCGCCGAACGACACCTCCTTGCCGGCCGAGTTCTTGGACGCCAGCGCGACGACCTCGTCGGCCGGGAAGCCGCGCTCGGCGAGGATCGCAAGCATCTCGTGCCCCACCGCGCCGGTGGCGCCCACGACCGCAACCTTGTAGCCCATCGGACGACTCCCTGCTTAGGATTACGCCGCGACCTTGTCGAGCTGGCGCATGAGCGCATCGCCCATGACCGAGGTCGACACCCTGGCCTTGCCCGGTTGCATGATGTCGGAGGTGCGCAGACCGCCGTTGAGCACGTTCTCGACGGCGCGCTCGATGAGGGCGGCCTCGTCCGCCATGCCGAACGAGTAGCGCAGCAGCATCGAGAGGCTGAGGACCGCGGCGAGCGGGTTGGCGGAGTCCTTGCCGGCGATGTCGGGCGCGCTGCCGTGCACCGGCTCGTACAGCCCCCGGCAGAGGCCGTCGCTTCCCGCCTTGCCGAGCGAGGCCGACGGCAGCATTCCGAGCGAGCCGGTCAGCATGCCGGCGCAGTCGGACAGAATGTCGCCGAACAAGTTGCCGGCGACGATGACGTCGAACTGCTTGGGCTCGCGCACCAGCTGCATCGCCGCGTTGTCGGCGTACATGTGCCTGAGCTCCACGTCTGAGTACTCGGCGTCGCGCAGCGCCTGCACCTCTTCGCGCCACAGCTCGCTGCTCTCGAGCACGTTGGCCTTCTCGACCGAATGGACGAGGCCGCGGCGCTTGCGCGCGAGCTCGAACGCGACGCGGGCGACGCGGTGGATCTCGCTCGTGGTGTAAACCTCGGTGTTGACGCCGCGGCGCTGACCGTCGGGCAACGTCTCGATACCTCGCGGCTCGCCGAAGTAGATGCCGCCGGTGAGCTCGCGCACGATCATCATGTCGAGCCCCTCCACCACCTCGCGCTTCAGGGTGGAGGCGTCGGCGAGCGCCTCGTACACCACCGTCGGACGCAGGTTGGCGTACAGCTCGAGCTCCTTGCGCAGGGCCAGGAGCGCGCGCTCGGGGCGCAGCGAGAACTCGAGCCCGTCCCACTTCGGCCCGCCGACGGCGCCGAACAGCACCGCGTCGCTCGCCAGCGCCGCTTCCAGGGTTTTCTCGGGCAACGGCGTGCCGACGGCGTCGTAGGCGGCGCCGCCGACCAGCGCTTCCTCGATGTCGAAGCCCACGCCGCGGCGCGTGTCGAGCCACTCAATGATTCGCATCACCTGGCGCATGACCTCGGCGCCGATGCCGTCGCCGGGCAGGATCAAAAGCTTGCGGTTCGCCGCCATACGCTCAACCTCCTCTAACAGGAATTACACGAACTCCAGCATGGCAATCCCCTCACCCTGCCGTTCCGCGGGCTCCGCCGTCTCCCGCTTGATCGTGGGGGAGATGACCGGGGTGAGGGAGATCGACCCAGGAAACTAGGTTCCCCGATCTCCGTATAAGGCATAAACGCTCAGGCGAAAAGCCAGGGCTGCTGCCCCCGCTGGTGCGCCTCGAAGGCGTCGATCTTATCGTCCTTCTGCAGCGTCATCGCGACCTCGTCGAGCCCGTTGATCAGACAGTGCTTGAGGAAGGAGTCGATTTCGAAGCGCACGACGCCGCCGTCGGGCCGGACGATCTCCTGTTTCTCGAGATCGACCGAGAGGATGGCGTTCTCGCCCTTGCGCGCGTCCTCCATGAGCGCATCGACCTGATCCTCGGCGAGGGCAATGGGCAGGATGCCGTTCTTGAAGCAGTTGGTGTGGAAGATGTCGGCGAAGCTCGGCGCGATGATGCAGCGGATGCCGAAGTCGAGCAGCGCCCAAGGCGCGTGCTCGCGGCTCGAGCCGCACCCGAAGTTGACGCCCGCCACCAGGATCTTGGCCTGCTGGTAGGCCGGCTGGTCGAGAACGAAGCCGTCGATTGGGTTGTCCGCCTCGTCATGGCGCATCTCGTAGAACAGCCCTGCCGCCAAGCCGGTTCGCTTGATCGTCTTGAGGTATTGCTTGGGGATGATCATGTCGGTATCGACATTGGCCATCGGCAACGGCGCCGCGACGCCGGTGAGTTTCGTGAACTTTTCCATGGTATCAGCCCCTCACATCAGCTCGCGTACGTCGGCGAGGCGGCCGGCGACCGCCGCAGCCGCGGCCATCGCCGGGCTCATCAGGTGGGTGCGGCCGCCGCGCCCCTGGCGTCCCTCGAAGTTGCGGTTGGTGCTCGAGGCGCAACGCTCGCCCGGCGCCAGCTTGTCTGGGTTCATCGCCAGGCACATCGAGCAGCCCGGCTCGCGCCATTCGAAGCCGGCCGCGATGAAGACCTTGTCGAGCCCTTCCTCCTCGGCCTGGCGCTTGATCAGGCCGGAGCCCGGCACCACCATGGCGCCGACGTGCGCCGCGACGCGCCGGCCGTCGATCACTTTCGCGGCGGCGCGCAGGTCCTCGATGCGGCCGTTGGTGCACGAGCCGATGAACACGCGGTCGATCTTGATCTCGGCAAGCGGCGTACCCGGCGCGAGGCCCATATAGGCGAGCGATCGCTCCATCGCCCGCCGCCGCGTCTCGTCGCCGACCTCGGCCGGATCGGGCACCCGGCCGCTAATTGGCAGTACGTCCTGGGGGCTGGTGCCCCAGGTGACCTGAGGCGCCACGTCCGCGGCCTCCAGCACGACCTCGGTGTCGTAGCGGGCGCCGGGGTCGGTGGGCAGCGTGCGCCAGTGGGCGACCGCCCGCTCCCAGGCCCCGTTCGCCGGCGCCATCGGGCGGCCGCGCACGTACGCGAAGGTCTTCTCGTCGGGGGCGACCATTCCGGCGCGGGCCCCCGCCTCGATCGTCATGTTGCACATCGTCATGCGCCCTTCCATGCTCAACCCCCGGATCGCGGCGCCGGCGTACTCGATGATGTACCCGGTGCCGCCCGCGGTGCCGATCTTGCCGATGATCGCGAGGATCAGGTCCTTCGCGGTGATACCGAGGGCCAGCTCGCCCTCGACGGTGATGCGCATGTTCTTCGCCCGCTTCTGAATCAGCGTCTGGGTCGCCAGTACGTGCTCGACCTCGGAGGTGCCGATGCCGAAGGCGAGCGCGCCGAAGGCGCCGTGCGTCGCGGTGTGGCTGTCGCCGCAGACGATGGTCATGCCCGGCTGCGTCATGCCCTGCTCGGGGCCGATGATGTGGACGATGCCCTGGCGGATATCGGCCATCGAGAAGTAGGTAATGCCGAACTCGGCGCAGTTCTTCTCGAGCGTCTCGACCTGGAGGCGCGATTGCGGCTCTTGAATGCCGCCCGCGCGGTCGGTGGTGGGCACGTTGTGGTCGGCCACCGCGAGCGTCGCGTCGGGCCGCCGCACCTTCCGCCCCGCCGTGCGCAGGCCCTCGAAAGCCTGTGGGCTGGTGACCTCGAAGACGAGGTGGCGGTCGATGTAAAGCAGGCAGGTGCCATCGGCCTGCTCGTCGACCAAGTGGCCTTCCCAGATCTTGTCGAACAGCGTGCGGGGCTGAGCCATGCGTTGATCCTCCATTCGCGCGCGCCAGGTAGGCGTGATGTCGTCCAAATGCGAAGATAGAGCGCGCCAAATGCGAAGATAGAGCGCGCTTGACCCCGGGTGAAGCCGCAAGCCGGCGTCGGGCCGGGTAGGCGGCGTCGGGCCGCGTTACGGCTTCTCGGTCGCCTTCTCGGTCGCCTTCTCGGTCGACTTCTCGGTCGACTTCTCTGGGGCCGCCGCCTTCTTGCCGGCCGCCGGCTTAGCCGCCGGCTTGCCAGCCGCAGGCTTGCTCTTGGCCGCAGCCTTCTCCTGGGCCGCCAGCTTTTCGCGCGCCGCCGCCTTGCCCGCGGAGCCGGTGGTCTTCTCGGCGATGCGGGCGCGCTTGCCGGTGAGGCCGCGCAGGTAGTAGAGCTTGGCTCGGCGGACGCGGCCGCGGCGCACCACCTCGATGGCGTCGATGCGCGGCGAGTACAGCGGGAAGACGCGCTCGACGCCCTCGCCGAACGAGATCTTGCGCACCGTGAACGACGAGCTGACGCCGCGGTTGCGCCGCGCGATGCACACGCCCTCGAACGCTTGGGTGCGCTCGCGCGAGCCCTCGACCACCTTGACCTTGACGCGCAGCGTGTCGCCCGGCGCGAACTCGGGAATCGGCCGCGCTTCGGTCAGCTTCTTGATCTGCTCGCGCTCGATCTCTTCGATGATGTTCATGGCCTTGCTCTAGTCCACTTTCTTGCCGTTCTTGTCGTAGCGTGTCTTGACGTAGCGCGCCCACAGCCCGGGCCGCCGTTCGCGCGTGGCCTGCTCCGCCGCGGCGCGGCGCCAGGCGCGGATACGCCCGTGGTGGCCCGAGAGCAGCACCTCCGGCACGGCGCGGTCTTCCCATACCGCGGGCCGGGTGTACTGCGGGTTTTCGAGCAGCCCGCGCTCGAAGCTTTCCTCCTCGAGCGCCGCCGGCTCGCCGACGACGCCGGGCAACAGCCGCACGCAGGCGTCGATCAGCGCCATCGCCGCCGGCTCGCCGCCCGACAGCACGAAGTCGCCGAGGCTCACTTCCTCTAGCCCGCGCGCCTCGATGACGCGCTCGTCGACGCCCTCGTACCGGCCGCAGATCAGCGTCACCCGTGGCGTCGCCGCCAGCTCGCGCACCCGCCGCTGATCGAGCCTACGGCCGCGCGGCGTAAACAAAATCCGCGCGCCGGTCTCGTCCGCCGGATGAACCGCGTCGATCGCCGCGGCGAGCACGTCGGGCCGCATCACCATGCCGGGCCCGCCGCCGAACGGGCTGTCGTCCACCGAGCCGTGTTTATCGCGCGCAAAGCCGCGAATGTCCACCGTTTCCAGCATCCACACGCGCGCTTCGAGGGCGCGGCCGGCGAGCGAGTAGGCGAGCGGGCCGGGGAACATCTCCGGAAACAGGGTCAGCACCGTGGCCCGCCACGCCGGCGCTTGTGGGTGTGCGTTCACTGGCGCTCCTTCCGGCCGGGGCGCTCCTTGTGGCCGGAGCGCTCCTTCCGGCCGGGGCGCTCCTTCTGGCCGCTCGTCGCCTCCGCTGGCGCCGCCACCAGGCGCCCGCCGGCGATATCGACCTCGGGCACCTCGGCGCGGGTGAACGGCAGCATCTCCTGGGCGCCGTCGGCGCGCGCCACATCGAGGATGTCGCCGGCGCCGAAGTTGTGCACCGCGCGCACGGTGCCGAAGGCGCTGCCGTCCGCGAGCTCGACACGAAGGCCGATCAGGTCGGCGTGGTAGTACTCGTCCTCGGCGGGCTCGGGCAGCGCCGACCGGGGCACGTAGAGACGGGTTTCCCGCAACGCCTCGGCGGCCTCGCGGTCCGTCACCCCGGCAATCGTCGCCACCACCCCGTCCTTATGTATCTCGCCCAGCTCGAGCGGCACGGCTTGGCCGCCCGGGCGGTCGTGGACCGGCCCGTAGGCGGTGATGTCGCCGGGCCGGGCCGTGAACGTGGTGATCCGGACCGCCCCGCGCACCCCCTTCGGCTTGGTGATGACGCCGACGCACACCCAGCCCGCGTGACGTTCGTCGTCACCCGCGCCGGACCGCTCAGCTCGGAGACTTTTCTCCCTCGCCGCCGTCATCGGCCGCCTCCTTGGCGCTCGCCTTCTTCGACCCGCTCTTGCCGCCAGCCTTCTTGGCCGCGCCTTTTGCACGGGCCTTCCTGGCGGGCTTCTTGGCACTGGCCGGCTTCGCCGCCGCTTTGGCCGCGGCGGGCTCGGCGGCTTCGTCGGCCGCGGCGGGCTCGGCGGCTTTCTCGGCGGCGGCGGGTTCCACCGGCTCCTCGGCTGCCACGGGCTCCGCCGCTTCCTCGGCCGCGGGAGGCTCCGCCGGCTCCTCGGTCGCGGCGGGTTCGACCACTTCCTCGGCCGCGGCGGGCTCGGCCGCTTCCTCGGCCGCGGCGGGCTCGGCCGCTTCCTCGGCCGCGGCGGGCTCGGCCGCTTCCTCGGCGGCGGCGGGCGCGGCGGCCGCCTTC